>JALNXI010000234.1 GCA_023230425.1 Methanoculleus sp.
CCGCCCCTCAAGGGGCGGGGGCAGTCATGGCGATACCCCAGGGAAAGCCGTGCCCCGGATTGCATGCAAGCGGGAACACCGGGATGGGATCTCAGATGACCAGTTGTTTCGTAGGGCACTACCCGAGGCACGGGAATACCCGGGATTTTTCTTTCGAGACGCCCAACATTCATCATGAACTACCGGTTCGCTGGTCGGATGGGGCGGGTCCCGGAATCGTTCCTCGAGGAGCTCTTCAGGGTCTCGGCGGTTCCCGGGGTGATTTCGTTTGCAGGAGGCCTGCCGGGCTCGACCTACATCGACGTCGAGGGTATCCGGGACGCGGCACGCGAGGTTTTTTCTGAAGACGGGCCGACGGCGCTCCAGTACACGACGACGGACGGCTACCTGCCGCTCCGGAAGTTTATCGCCGACCGCTACAAAAGGCGGCTCGGCCTCCCGGCAACCCCGGAGGAGATCCAGATCGTGAATGGCTCGCAGCAGTGCCTCGATCTCGTCGCAAAGATCTTCCTTGATCCCGGGGACGCTGTCGGTATGGAGCGCCCCGGCTATCTCGGCGCGATCGAGGCCTTCTCGCTCTACGAGCCTGTCTTTTGTGCGGTCCCGCTCGCGGAGGATGGTCCGGACCTGGATGCGTTTGCGTCGCTTGTCCGGGAGCGCGCACCGAAGTTCTTCTACGGTATCCCGAACTCGCAGAACCCCTCGGGGAGGACGTATTCGGAAGGGAAGCGGCGGGGCGTCGCGGAGATCCTTGAGGGGACGGATACGGTCTTCTACGAGGACGATGCCTTCGGGGAACTCTTCTTCGACGGGAAGCCGCGGCTGCCGGTGAAGCGATACCTCCCTGACCAGACGGTCATGTCGGGATCATTCTCTAAGATCGTCGCTCCGGGGATGCGGATAGGCTGGATATACGCGCCTGAGGAGGTCCTCCGGGAGTTCAACGTCGCAAAGCAGGCTGCCGACCTCCACTCGAACTTCCTCTGCCAGGTGATCCTCCACCGCTACCTTGCGACCCACGATCTCGACGCACATGTCGCCCGGGTCTCTGCGGTCTACGGGCGGCAGTGCCGCCTGATCTGCGACCTCCTTGACGACCTGATGCCGCCGGGGATGACTCACACCACCCCCGAGGGAGGGATGTTCATGACGGCGACGCTGCCGGACGGCGTCTCGTCGATGGACGTCTTCCGCGAGGGCGTCTCTGAGGGCGTCGCGGTCCTCCCCGGGGTGCCGTTCTACGTGGGCGGCGGCGGGGAGGATACGATCCGCCTGAACTTCTCGGCGGCGGGCGAGGAGGAGATCGAGGAGGGGATGCACCGGCTGGCCCGGGTGGTGCGGAGGCTCGCGTGAGGGCCAGGCTGCCCCGGTTCGGCCTCCCGGGCGGCGGTGGCCCCGGATGGGGCACCCTGTGCCCTGCGGGTGCACGGCGTGAGGGGCGTCGGGCTTAATACGTTTCGTTGATAATAGTAATGGGTACTCAGGTACTCTTCTTGCGCGAGGGTAGCCAAGCCCGGCCAAAGGCGGTGGACTTAAGATCCACTCCCGCAGGGGTCCGTGGGTTCGAATCCCATCCCTCGCATTCTGGATGCGGGATTACAGGTAATCGAAAAAAGTTAACATCCTGCCACGCATTACTGTGCTGCCCGCTTCGGTTCTACCGGAGGATTCTTGATCGTAACCGTAAGCGACTTCGTGTTCTTGCCGCGGACCTCCACTGCATACGTTCCCGACTCCGGGAACGTGTGCGTAAAGAACGAATATGTCTGCGGATCCCCACCCGCAAGCACCTGCTTCGTGTCGACCAGCGAACCGTTGATGAACAACTTCGCCGTAAAGAACGTATCCCAGTTCGAGGAAGGGACTCCTTCGTTGTCGAACCAGTACCCAATACTCACCGACACGCCCGGATAGAAGTACGGATTGCCGCTCTCGTCACGGCCACCGCCTGTACTTCCGCCGGCCGTGGGATTTGCATCTTCCCCGGGGTGCTGTTCTCCGTGGGCGGCGGCGGGCGAAGAGGAGATGCCTCTTCTGGGTCGACCTTCCGCTCGGCCTCGACGACACCCCTTGCCACCTCAAGAATCGCTTTCAGGAACTCCAGGCTGGAGATGAACCCCTGTCGTGTCGTTCTCGGACCTTCTCCAGTCGCTCGTCCGGTTCGATGAATGTCAGATTGTTTGCGTGCTTGCGGAGGCGGTCGAGCAGTCTCTCCTCGGCGTCTTTATCGCGGGCGTGGACTTTCCATCTGGGCGGGTCGCTGGATTGGCTGATCATCACGATAGCGCTTGCTTCAGGATCGATCAACTCGTCCATCACCCGCTTGTAGAGGACGCAGCACTCGCGGTCGAAGGTCACCACCCGGGCCTTGAAGCCGTTCGGTTCCACCCGGGTCCGGTAGTGTTCGACGATGTGGTTCACCACGGCGCGGACCCGCCCCGGGGTCTTCACGAGCACTGCCATCTCCGCTGCCCGTCTGGCGAGGTCGTCGCGGTCCTGCTCATTCAAGGAGCCGGTGATCTCCCGGTAGGCCTCGTCGGCCCGGTCGGGCCCGGCAGCGATCTCGGGATTCAGGCGGACGAGGGCTTCCCGCAGCCACGCTTTCACCGTCACGTCGCCCCAGCGGCGCGGGACTTCCGCAGGGGGCACGTAGTTCCGGTCGGCCGGGCGGATGTCGTCTCCGGGGGTGCGGCCCGACCGGGAGGGGCTTCCCGCACGGTCAGCCGCCCGGCCCGCCGCTGCCGGGTGACGGCATCGAGGATCAGCTGCTCGACGGTGCTGGATTCGGTGAAGGTCATTCCAGCACCTCCCAGCGGCCGCCTCGGGCAGGGCCGATGCGGCGGAGCCGGCCGTCTCTACGCAGGTTGGCGATCTGCTTTTCAACCGCCCTCTGGGTGATTCCGAGCCTTTCTGCGATTACTCTTGCCGCCAGATCGGGTTCGGCCTTCAGGAATGCAAGGATTTTCTCCGAACTTTTCTCCGAACTTTTCTCCGAACTTTTCTCCTCCTTTCGGTGAATTGTCGCGGTGAAGAGGCACCCCTCTCGATCGTCGGTGAAGTCGATCTCAGGCCAGTCTTCGAGCGCCCGCTTGATGCCGGAGCCGAGGCCGCGGTATGGCAACAGCCCTTTTGCGACGTACGATGCAAGGATCGGATTCCTGATATTCGAGTTGCCAGCCCGGATCTTTGCCACCGTCAGGTTGTTCGGGAGGTGGCCGGGGCTGATGATCTCGATACGATTATCGAAGATGAACAGTCGGATAGGTGCACTGATCAGATAATCCCGGTGCACCAGAGCATTGACCAGGAGCTCCTCAAAGACCACCAGCGGGATCTCCGGGACCCCCGGTGCATTGACCCCTTTACCACCCTGGACCTTCCGCAGATTGCGCATGATAAAGGCCATGGCGCCTTCGAAAACCTCAGGGAGTATCCCGGAGAAATCCTCGGTGTCAAGATATTCGCTTACGTGGATGGCATTGCCGGGATAGCGGATGGCTTTGACGATGAACTGCGGTTTGATCCACTCGGGCTTCTCAGAAAAAAGGAGCACCCCGGCCAGGTTCAGCATGCCGCCATCCGTAGCCAGATTCATGTTCCGCAGAAGTGTTATCATTTCTTCTGGTGAATCCGGGTAGGGCTGGTTATAGGTATCCCGCAGGAAATCCCGGAAGCGCAGCCTGTCCAGTTTGTCGACGCCTGCTTTGGTCGGCAGCTCGTCGGCATGGAAGATATCGACGCTCTGGAAGAGGCGGCGGAGTTCTTCCCTGGAGTTCACCCGCCGTTTGTCAGCTCCGTTTTTGAGCCAGATCACACCGTTCTTATCAAAGTATGGCTTATCCTGCCCCTTTGGGACGGTGAGTACAATGACGATGCGGTCCTCCTCCACCTGGATGTTCTCTGTCCGCACCGTCAACGGGCTCTTCACGTGCTGAGAGGCCGCATTGCTGA
>JALNXI010000235.1 GCA_023230425.1 Methanoculleus sp.
GGACATGGAGGTCGCCCTTGATCGACCCGCATTCGACGAGATCCGGCAGGTTCCCGGCCCGTGCGGCCTCGATCTCGCCGCGGTCTTCCCGGAGTTCCGGCTCGATCCAGGGGAGGTCGAGGGCCCGGTAGACCCCCGCCTCGTCCTCTCCCGCGACCACCCTGCCGCTTGCGAGGTCTACGAGCCCGTACTCGTTCAGGCGCCAGTTCCTCGCAATCGCGAGTTTCCGGAGCGCTATGTTGTGCTCCTTTGACCCCGTGAAGTACTGGAGCGCGGCCCCGAAGTGCTCGTCCTCCACCACCCGGAGGTCGATCTGGACGCCGGTCGCGAGCACCACCGATGTCTTCGTCGTCCCCCGGGCAAGGACCCGCGAGACCCCGGGGAGGGTGGCGAAGACCTCCATCACCTCCTCCGGACGCGTTGAGGCGGCCAGGATATCGACATCCCCGATCGTCTCCTTCCTGCGGCGTATCGAGCCCGCGAGGCTCACCCGCCGGACTGAGGCGAGCGATCCAAGCCGCTTCTCGATCTCCCGTGCGACCGGGAGGATATACCCGAGGAGATGGCGCTCTTTTGCCGTCCGGCTCATCCGGATACCCGCGAGGATGTTCTGCTCGGTCTTCTCGCCAAACCCGGGGAGGTCGCGGATCCGGCCGGCCAACGCCTTCGCCTCCAGGTCGTCAATGGACCGGATGCCGAGTTCCCGGGAGAGGGTGATCGCCTTCTTCGGCCCGATCCCCTCAATCCGGGTGAGTTCCTGCACGCCCTCGGGGAGTTCGTCACGCAGGGACTCAAGATACGCAAGGTTGCCGGTCTCGACGATCTCCCGGACCCTTCCGGCGATGCCCTTACCGACCCCGGGGATCTCATCGAGGCGCTCCTCTCGCGCGATGCTGCCGATCTCCTCCGGCAGGGTCTCGATCGCCTGCGCCGCCCGCCGGTAGGCCTGCGGTTTGAACCCGACACCCTTGAGTTCAAGGAGATCGGCGACCTCGTAGAGGATAGCCGCGACCTCGATGTTGGTCATCCCGGGGAGCCTCTCCATACCCTACGCCCCCCGCTGGCGGCGGAACATAGCCGCGACCTCGGCGGCCGTCGTCGCCACTTCCGGGCTCTTCTCATCCCGCCACCGCACAAACCGCGGGAACCGGAGGGCGAGCCCCCGCCGCCGCTCCGGGTCCCAGTTGCAGGTATGGACGGGGCTCTCGGTGATCTCAAGCCCCAGCACCTCCACCACCTTCGCCGGCGCGAACCAGAAGTCGGGTGCCGCCTGCGGGTTCACCATCACCCGCGCCGGCCGGCGGTCCACCCGCACGCCGGCGAGACGCCGGGGAAGGTCTGCCAGATCCGCGTCCGTAAACCCCGTCCCCATGCCGCAGACCGTCTGAAATATGTCCTCCTCGTGGTTATACGCGGCGCAGAGGACCGAGCCGTAGGTCCCGGCCCGCTTCCCCCGCCCGGCGTTGGCGCCGATGACGACCAGGTCGAGCGTATCGGAAAGCCCGGGGGCATAATCGCTCTTCCATTTGATCCACTGCCACTCCCGCGCTCCCGCCCGGTAGAACGAGTCTTCGGCACACGATTTGCAGACGATCCCCTCAAGCCCCCGCTCGATGCAGGAGAGGTAGAACTCCGTGATCCCGTCGAGGTCCCCCGTTACAATGCGGCCAGCGGGAGAGATCTCTTCGTCCCGGCCGAGGACCTCTTCGAGTCTCGCCCGCCGGTCCGGGTAACTCCGGCGGAGGTATGACTCGCCGTTCACGTAGAGGAGGTCAAAGACCCGGTAGATGGCGGGGATTACGCCTGCGACCTCCCGGACCCGGTGCTTCCGGCGCCGCCGCATGAGCGTCTGGAAAGGCCGGTAAATCCCGGTCTCGTGGTCGAACGCGACCGCCTCGCCGTCGAGGATCGCCGTATCGGCTGTGACGCACCGCCGGACGTGCCGGACGATATCGGGGTACTGGTGGGTGACGTCGGTCAGCCGCCGCGAGAACAGGGTGACGTCGTCGCCGTCCTTGTGCGCCTGGACCCGTTCCCCGTCGTACTTCTCCTCGACGGCGATGACCGGGGAGCCGATCCGCTCCGGGATCTCCGAGAGCCGGGCGACCCGCTGGGTGAGCATCGGCCGGATGGGCCGGTGCAGGGTGACGGCGATCGCCGAGACCCCGGAAAGCCCCTCCTCCAGGAGCGTCCGGGCCACATGGCCGATGTCGGAGGATAGGTTATACGCATGCTCAAGGTGCGGGCGCTGTGCCTTCGACCCCAGGAACGCCTCTGCCAGAGCATCGAGGAGTGTCATATCCCCGGCGCCGAGCCGCATCTCCCCGGTGACAAGCCGGATCAGGTAGCGCCGTTCCAGAGGCGTAGCGGCGGCGAGCATCGCGGCGAGGATCCTTGTCTTCCGGTCGGCCGAACCCGGCCCCGATGCCCGGGCGATCTCCATAAAACCGTGGTGGACGGCCGCGACCGTGAGCGGCCCTGCGAGCCCTTCCGCGGGTCTCCCGGTCAGCCGGGCGGCGGCGTCGCCGTAGTCGCCGAGTTCCCGCGCCGCCGCCTCGACGGATGCGGGGTCGGTCCCGGTCGCAAGGGCGATCGCTGCCGCCGCGGTCCGATCCCCGATGCCGAGGTTCACCCCGCTGTAACCGGGACCGATCTCCCCGAGCACAAAGTAGCAGACGACGCCGATCTCGTCCGGCGACGTCGCGGCGAGCAGCCGCGCAAGAAGGGCGGTCATATCGTTCCGGGACGATGTGGCTTCGAGTCTCTCAAAGCAGGAGGTGAGAGTTGCAAATTTCACGATACGAGGCTCCCAGGGTTATTCACTCCCGGAGGCTACTTCAACGTTGCGGTATCCGGCCCGCCGGGGGCTTTATTATTGACGGGGATGTGGTAGGTGCATGGAACCCCTGATGCATGTCGAACCTCCGGGCCCCCGAGCCCTCGAGGTGCTCCACCGGGACGCGGCGGTCATATCCCGGTCGATGGTGCGGGAGTATCCCCTCGTGCTCCAGAAGGCAAGCGGCGTGAATCTCTGGGACGTCGACGGGAACCGCTACCTTGACTTTACGGCCGGGATCGCCGTGATGAACATGGGCTGGAACCACCCATTGGTCGTCTTCGCCATCCAGGAGCAGGCGAAGTACCTCTCGCACGGGGCGTTCCTGGACTTCTGCTCCGAAGTCCCGGTACGGTGCGCCGAAGAACTGGTCGGGTTCCTCCCGGACGGGCTCGACCGGGTCTACTACTCCAACTCCGGGGCGGAGAGCGTCGAAGCGGCGATGAAACTCGCCCGCCACCACACCGGGCGGAACTATTTTATATCGTTCTATGGGGGGTTCCACGGCCGGACGTACGGCGCTCTCAGTCTCACGGCTGCGAAAGTGGTCCAGCGCCGCTCCTTCGGCCCGTTCCTGCCGGTGATCCACGCACCCTACCCCGACCCCTACCACCCGCCCGGCGGCGACCCCGCCACCTGCGACGCCGATGTCATGGCCTACCTGGAAGACACAATCTTCCGCTCCGAGGTCGCGCCCGACGAGGTCGCCGCGATCTTCGTCGAGCCCGTGCAGGGTGAGGGGGGATACGTCGTCCCGCCGCCGGGTTTCCTTCCCCGGCTGCGACGTCTCTGCGACGAGCACGGTATCCTCCTTGTGGCCGACGAGGTGCAGTCGGGATGCTTCCGAACCGGGCGGTTCCTTGCCGCCACGCACGCCAACGTCACGCCCGACATCGTCTGCCTCGGGAAGGCGATCGGCGGGGGGATACCGTTCGGCGTCACCGTCGCTGCCAGCGAGATCAGGGACTGGCCGCCCGGGTCGCACGCGAGCACCTTCGGCGGCAACAACCTTGCCTGCGCCGCGGCGCTCGCCGTGATGGACCTGATGCGTGACGGGGGGTTCGGGGAC
>JALNXI010000236.1 GCA_023230425.1 Methanoculleus sp.
CCTCGCCGCGGTGCTCCTTCTCTCCGGATGCAATCACTTCGACGGCCTGCTGGACTTCGGCGACGGGCTCATGGCCCACGGGAGCCGGGAGAAGAGGATCGCGGCCATGACCGACCGGACCACCGGGGCCGGGGCCGTCGCGGCGGGGATCGTCGTCACGCTCCTTGCGTTTGCCGGACTCCAGAGCGTTGCATACCTCCCGGCGGCCATCCTCATCGCCGAGGTCTGCGCAAAGGTCGCGATGTCCTGCCTCACCACGCTCGGCGTGCCGTTCCGGGAGGGGATCCACTCCTACCTTCACGGGTTTGCAAAACCCTGGTTCCTCGTCCCGGCCTCCCTGCTCGCGCTGCCCCTCTTCCTGCTGCCGGTACCCCGGGCGAGTATCGCGCTCGCCCTCGCGGTTACATTCGGTATCGTCGTACTGATGATGCTTCTCTCCCGGCGGCTTTTTGGCGGCGTCAACGGCGACGTTGTCGGCGCCACAAACGAGATCACCCGGGCGGGGGTCATCCTCCTCCTTGCCCTCCTGTAATCACCTTTTTCATCCCGGCGGCCGCTACTACTGTAGAATGAAGCAAGACCATACCCTCTACTCCCGGGGAGGGATAATCACCGAGCGGAACGCGGACTACGCGACAATACGGCTGCGGGTTCCGGCAGGGGTTCTCTCTGCAGCGCAGGTCAAGCAACTCGCCAGGATCAGCGAGAAGTATGGGGACGGCTCGCTCCACCTCACCATGCGCCAGACGGTGGAGATCCCGCACGTGAACCCCGAGAATCTCAAGAAGATCGTGAAAGCCCTCGATAAGAACGGGACGCCCATCGGAGCAGAGTATAACGAAGTAGTGAATATCATGGCCTGCCCGGGGACAGAGCGGTGCAAGTACGCCAACTGCGAGACGATCGACCTCGCACGGCAGGTCGACGAACGGGTCTTCGGGAAGGAACTCCCAATCAGGCTCCGCATCGCCATATCCGGCTGCACTTACATGTGCAACAGTCCACTCTTAAACGATATCGGGATCATCGGGAGGATCAGGCCGCTGCGCACTCCCGGGCTCTGCACGGGGTGCGGCACCTGCGTGGAGTACTGCAAGCAGTGTGCCATAGTGTTGAAGAACGGCATATCAGTCCTTGATGAGAGCAAATGCGTCCAGTGCGGCGTTTGCGTCCACTCCTGCCCCTATCATCTCCTGAAATCCGAGTATGCCCACTACCAGATCACGATCGGCGGCCGGCGCGGAGCCACCCCCGCCGCGGGAAAGGAACTTGTCACCGTCGAGACCGAAGAGGAGGTTGTCGAGGTTGTCGACCGTATCGTCTACTGGATCTACCGCAACGCCTGGAGCGGCCGGCCTCTCGCCGACCAGATGGACGAGATCGGGTTTGATAAATTCGCGGAGGGGATCCAGAAGGAGTTCGGGCCAAAGGAAGGGGTGGCCGGGGAGTGAGAACCGGCCTCCTACACCGGCACCATCGCGATGCCGGACACCGAGAGTACAAGCACGACGAGCAGAAGGAGGTCGCCCCTCCCGGGGCGGGGAGGGCGATAGCAGGTGGGCCTTGCGGTCGAGGCGAACCCCCTGCTCTGCATCGCTTCGGTCACGTCTCGGGCCCGGTGCAGAATCGATATCGTCATCGGTACACCGAGTGCCATTAACTTTCTCCTGTTTTTGATGAACGTCCCCCGGTCGAACTCAAGCCCTCTGGAACGCTGGGCATCCATGATATTTCTGAGATCGTCGTAGAGGGCTGTCATCGACTTCAGCGCATACCCAAGGGAGAAAGCGATGGTCGGGGGCAACCGGCTGATACGAAGGCTGGCGACGAAATCGGTGTATGAGGTGGTCATCACGAAGAGGAACGAGATCCCTCCGATGACAAGAACTCTGATCCCCTTTGCCGCAGCATAGAGCAGCCCACCGGAAGTTATCACCGATGAGAACGGGCCTACCTGGGCCGAAAAGTACACGTAGCCCCAGGTCTCCTCGGGAAAGAAGACATCGACCGCGACGATGAAGAAAAGGAGCGGCAAGAGAAGGAAGAGTGCCCGAAAAAGCGGTCTCGCGAGTCCTGCGGCAGCCGCAAGGCAGGCAACGAAGGCAAAGAGGAATGCAGTGCGGACGGGCGACGTCGTGGCAAACGCGGCGATACTCATCGCAAGCACGGTCAGGAGTTTGGTCCTCGGGTCTATCCGGTGAAGGAACGAATCCGCCGGGATGTAGCCCACTGCCCGGTAGGCATGCATCCGATCGGACCGTTTGCGGCCGGCAGTCATCCCTGCTCCTCCTGCACTCTGCAGTCGTCCACGATGCGGCCGCGCTCGATCCTGACGATCCTGTCCGCGACTGCGGCGGAGAACTCTGCATCATGGGTCGCGACGACGACCGCCTTTCCATGGACGCAGAGCGTATCGATAAGCCCGGCCAACCGCTGCTTGGCAGCGGGATCGAGCCCGAGCGTCGGCTCGTCGAGCGCCAGAACGGGCGTATCCATTGTCAGGACGGACGCGACGCTGACGCGTTGCTTTTCTCCGACCGAGAGGGCAAGCGGCGAGACGGTAAGTCCCAGATGCCCGATGCCGAGATGCTCGCGCACGTGCTCGATCCGCTGCGTTATCACGTCCGGAGGAGTGCCGAGGTTTGTGGGAGCGAAGGCAAGTTCCTCGGCGATGGTCTCCCCGAAGAGCTGGTAGTCGGCATGCTGGCAGACCAGGCCGACGGTGCGGGCGATCTCGGCGACGGTCTTTTCCGGGGTTTCTCTCCCGCCCACGGTGATCCGCCCCGACTCCGGCCGCAGGAGGCCGTTTAAGAGTTTCAATAACGTGCTCTTCCCCGAGCCGTTCGGACCGGAGAGGACCGTCGCCTCGCCGGGGTAGATAGCCAGAGAGACACCGTCCATTGCCGGGAGATCTCTACCCGGGTGCCGGAACGTGACGTTCTCCAGGGTGGCGATACCGGCACAGGCAGCCCTTGCCCTCCGGTGGGGAGGGCGGTCCCTTGGGAGAGCATCCGGTGCGGGAGGCTCGATCAACCTTCCGTCGACAAGGGATATCCGGCGGGATGCCCACCGCGCGACAAGTTCTGTCCGGTGTTCGGAGAGGATGATCGTCATGCCGGACTCTCGGTTCAACGTATCGAGGAGGGCAAGGAGCCCGCTCGCACTCGCGGCGTCAAGCCCGGAGAATGGTTCGTCAAGGATGAGAATTGCGGGACGCAGAACAACGACGGAGGCAATCGCCAGGCGCTGGCGTTCTCCCCAGGAGAGTTCGGTCGTCTGCCGGTCGCGAAGCGGGTCAAGTCGGAACTCTTCCAGGATCTCGGTGACCGCCCGGTCAATCCTCGACGACGGCCAGCCAAACTGTTCGGGGCCGAATGCAATCTCGCTCACCACGTCGTTTGAGAAGATCTGGTGGTCCGGATCCTGGAAGACCATCCCGACGGTGGGAGCAAGATCGCCGATCGTGCAGTCGCGCGTATTCTGTCCTCTGACAAAGACGTCTCCTTTGAAGGTACCGGGCCGGGCGTGAGGGATCAGGCCGTTGCAGCACCGGAGGAAGGTCGTCTTCCCGGAGCCGCTCGGCCCGGTCAGCAGCACACGCTCGCCCTCCCGGATGGTGCAGTCGATCCCGGCAAGCACCTCCCGCGGCCGCGTCGACCGATAAGCCGGGTGCCGGAACGAGACCGACCTGAATTCGATTGCCGGGTCAGCCGTCATCCGGCACATCGTCCTGGTGCACAATCCCCGCCCTGTAGAGCCGTCCGACGATCAGCGCGGCGATGATACCCCCGATGCCCCCGAAGACCAGGTGCGTGAACGATGAGACCCCGATGCCGAGGAGGATGAAGACACCCTGGACGCCGAGGAGCA
>JALNXI010000237.1 GCA_023230425.1 Methanoculleus sp.
GTATGCCCACCACCTGACTGAAAGGTGGTCGACATGCTTCAATAAACATTGTGATCGTGATTTTTACCGGGCAGATTTGTGAATAGAGCAGATTGCCTGTTTATCAAGAGGAACATGCCCGTCATTACCGCCGCCGGGAGGCGCGGCCCGGCAAAAACCATTACAACCTCGGTGCAACCCACTCGCCGGGCTGGATGGTCTCGTCCGCGCCTCCCGGCGTGCGAGTCTTCCGGCAGACCGGTCACGCGCGCGCCCACCGTCGCAAACTCCTCGGCAACCCACCGAAGAGCACGGGTGCGGATACCATCGGTGACGAGCTCATATGGGAGACGCTCCTTCTGAACCTTGAGGAGGACCTGATCTTCATCACCCGGGACCGGACATACCGCCACCACACCGCTTACCTCGTGCAGGAAGTACCGGGAGAAGACCGGCGCGGCGGCCTGACCATCACCGAACACATATCCGGTGCGCTGAAACTCGTCGGAAGGCCGCCGTCGCCGGCGCTGGTCTGGTTCGAGGGTGGGGAACGGGAGGCAGGGGTATAAAGAGCGCCGGACCGTCACTCGATGTACGAGAGGACCTTGCGCTTCATCGGGCCCTGGCTCGCGATGGTGCTGTAGGCCCATCGTGCAACCCTGCCGAAGAAGTCCTGCCGGCTCATCTCCAGAAACAGGGTGAGTGAGGGATTGAACTTGGACTTGAAGAGGTTTAAGTTCTCGTTGTTCGCCCCGACATTCTCCATCTGCCGGTAGCCCACCTCCTTCGCCTGTTGGAGAAGGAGCCACTGCAGAAACTCGTTGCCGGGCATTGCCGTCATCTTCGGGGCCCCCATCCACAGGGTGAAGGCCTTGTACTCCTGGGTGGCCTGCACGCCCGTTACCGTGCCTTCGGCGTCGTAGAGGTAGTAGAGCCCGAGTTCGTCGGGATAGGCCTGGAAGAGGTCCTCGAAGTAGCGCCGGCTGATCATCGGTATATTCATATCCGGTTCACTGAACCGCTCCGCGACCGTGGAGTAGAAGACCGACAGATCGGTGCTCTTTTCGAGGCGGCAACCGTTCTTCTCCACTTTACGTAGTTTGGTGCGAAGGTTGGATGAGAAGCCGCTCCAGATCTCTGAAAGAGGCGGTTCAAGGTCGATGACATATGAGAAGTGGATCCGGGCATCGTAGCCTTCTCGAAGGAACTGCCGGATATCGATGAAACCCGGGACCTGGGTTATGGCGAGGTAGTTCGGGGCCAGGGCCGCGAGCTCGTTATCGATCTGTTCCGCAACGATCCCGAGCATCGACTCCTTCTTGCTCTGCTTGGCGGTATCGTAACGGCGGCCCATGATGAACCCGAGATATGGTATCACTGACTGGAGGGGAGGCGGGGAGAGGAGAATCTTGAGCCCGTGCATCTGCTTCAGGAAGAGCGGGAAGATGCAGATCAACTCGTTGCCCTTGAAGACCCCGTAGGGGAGAAACCTAAATCCGGTGTGCTTCTCCGTAATCTTCATAAAGTCCCACTTGTGGAAAAGGCGGCCGGCGGCGCTCTCATCTACAAACGTATCCCAGGCGTCCCCGTCATCGATAAGCCCTGTCGTCATGCTCTTACTCCCTGCTCCAGCGGATCTGCTGGTTCTGGCGGAGTATCCGTGGCCATTCATATATACATTTCTCCGGGTACCGGGCCCCCTGCCCCGGCTCCGGGCAGGCATCCCGGTCAGGGGCAACTTCACGGAATCACAACGTTCAAATCGGCCGGGACACCACATAAACTGCGTGTTCGTCTGCGGACACAAAGCCGTGCCTGCGCACCGTACGAGAGGGCTGGCAGGAGATGCTCACGGATAGGGAGTCGGGTGGCGCTCCGCACCGGCGTGCCGTTCGTCCACGGGGGTCGGGGGATCTCACGGGCGGGCGACGACGAATCATATCCGAGAGGGCGCTAACCCCGTGGTCGGGGCATCACGACCGGGACCATCGGTCTTCTTCTTGACCGGCTCCTCGTCCAGGACGGGCGGGCCAACCACCATGACGGCCCTGCCGGTCAAGCGGCAGGAAGGCTGCAGAGCGTGCGGGAACGGCCGGTGCTCGAGGAGAGGAGAAAAAATATGCAAATTCGGGTAAGGGCTTTTGCACGGTTGCGGGAGGCCATCGGGGGGAACCTCACGCTCGAGGTTCCCCGCGGCGCGACGATGAGTCGACTGCTTGCGGCAGTCGGAGACGTCTCGGAGGAGGCACGGGAGGCGCTCTTTGAGGAGAGTGGAGATCTCCGGGGGTACGTGATACTGATGCACAACGGCAGGCGTGTGCGGCGTGCGGAGGCCGGGACGCTCGCCCTCGCCGACGGGGATGAGGTCGCGCTCTTCCCGCCGGTGGCGGGGGGGTAACGGAGAGGGTTAGCATGATCAGCATAACAAGAGACGATTTTGATGTGAATGCCGTGATCGACCGGGTAAAGAGGCCTGATATGGGCGCCCTGGTCACCTTCCTCGGCGTTGTCAGGGACGACGGTATCGAGGTGATGGAACTTGAGGCCTACGAGGAGGTCGCGGTGAAGGAACTGGAGACGATCCGGGATGAGGCGTTTGCAAACTACCCCATCGAAGCGGTCGAGATCATCCACCGGATAGGCAAACTCCAGGTCGGGGAGAATATCCTCCTCATCGTCGTCGGCGCCGGGCACCGGAGTGAGGCTTTCAGCGCCTGCGAGCACATCCTTGAGCGTATTAAGCAGAGTGTGCCCATCTGGAAGAAAGAGATCGGGAAGGACGGCGAGCGCTGGGTGCCGGGCGAGTCCTCCGGGGACGATGCATGATTCGGCTGCAGTCGTGCCGGAAGGCTTACGCGAAGGAGACCCAGCGATCCGTCCCGCCCGAAGAGACACTTACCCGGGCACGGGCGAGACTCCCGGTGGCGGGTATCACCCGGGTCGCCGATATAACGAACCTCGACCGGGTTGGGATCCCGGTCTTCTCGAGTATCCGCCCAACCGCCGGGGCCGGGGCGATATCGGTCTACAACGGCAAAGGTGCCACCCCGGTCGAGGCGGAAGTCTCGGCGATGATGGAAGGGATCGAGCGCTACTCGGGAGAGATGGGCGACAGGGAGACCGTCACCGGGAGGTACAGCGAGGTCTCGGTCCGGGAGGCCGCGCTTGACCCGGCGGACCTGATCCTCCCAACCCGGGTTCCGGCCGATATACCGGTCCCCTGGGTCAGCGGTTTTGATATCGTGCAGGAGGAGGAGGTGCTCGTCCCGGCCCACGCGGTCTTCCACCCCCTCCCGGTGACCTGTGGTCGTCTCTTCCGGACCAACACCAACGGGCTTGCCTCGGGTAACACCCTCGAAGAGGCGACCTTCCATGCCCTGATGGAGGTGGTCGAGCGTGACGCCTGGTCGATTGTCGAGGTGACCCGGAACACCGGCCCCCGGATCGAGGGGATCACCGACGGGCTCGCCGCCGACCTGCTTGCGAAGTTCACGGCTGCCGGTGTTGAGGTCACCCTCAAGGACATCACGAGCGATATCGGAGTTCCCACGGTGGCCGCGGTGGCCGACGACGTTGTGCTCAAAGACCCCGCGCTCCTCACGATCGGTATGGGATCGCACACGAGCGCCCAAATCGCGGTCCTCCGGGCGCTCACGGAGGTCGCACAGAGCAGGCTGACCCAGATCCACGGCGCCCGGGAGGATACCGATACGGCGGACGTCAGGAAGATGATCGGTTACGACAGGACGAAACGGCTGAACCGGCACTGGTTCGCAGAGGCGGATACAATCGAGTTTGCGGCCATGCCGTCGTTTGACAGCGACGACTTCCTCACTGACATTAACCACGTCACCGACAGACTCTCCGCGGCAGGGCTCTCCCGGGTGG
>JALNXI010000239.1 GCA_023230425.1 Methanoculleus sp.
TGGCTCACCCTGACCGAGTCGGCGTTCGCGGCCGAGACCTGCACCGTCCCGCTGTCGTTGTAACTCATGGGGTAGACCTTGACGTAGACGAGGCCCCCCCGTGCGGCAAACTCTGCGGTCTCGGGTTCGAGCAGGCCTTTGTCGTTGACCTTATGGAGCCTTTTATCCTCGTCGATGTACTCGACCACCCAGTCAATCCCGGCCGACGTTGCGATCGTCACCGTGCCGCTCCTGGTATCGACCTCAAAGTACGCCGGGGCGGACCGCGTAGCAGGGGCACTGGCGGATATCATCGCCTGCGTCACCGTCGGAGTCGGCGTAGATGGTCCACCCATCACCACAACCACGACGGTGCCGATGAATCCCCTGGAGTCGGAGAAGGTGACCCTGTATGAGCCCGCAGCGGATATGGGCACTGCCGCAGAGAACGCCCCGTTCTTGTCAGTACGGATATATTCCGGCCCGTAGACCGTGGCGGCATCGTGCTCGACCCGGACACGCACGCCCGCGTCCCCGATCTCGCCGATCTCACCCCGGAGGTCGAGGCTGCCGTCGAAGTCCTGGTTGAGCGGCGAGTGCATCGTTATAGCCCCGGACCTGTCGACCAGGGTGACGATCTGCAGTTTCGTTGAACTGCCCCCGAAGGTAGTCTGCGTGGGATCGACGATCTCGACCGAGTACGTCCCTGCACCGAGACCGCTGGTGTTGAATGTCGCGGAGAACGAACCGTCCTCCTGGACGACGATGGTCTTCCGGGCTACTTCGCTCTTTGTGCCCTGAGCGTAATACAGGATAACGTCCGTGCTGAACCCGGGGTTGAGCGAAGGCTTTGAGAGCCCTCCCACGATCGTGGTGCCTGTGACTTTGAGCGAGTCGCCGACGTATACTGTCTGTGGAGCACTGATTGCGACGTACGCGGCTGATGCCGCACTGACGAGCAGCATCGCAGCGATGAGCGTCAGCCATGCGATCCTTTTCATACCAGTACATCAACGAATATGAGGTATAATGCTATCCAAATTGACTGAGAAGCCGCTGGCGTCCTGGCGGGGGAAAGACCGCTATGAGGGGCAGATCCTCGATACGCTGACGGTCATCTTCAGGAGCGGCGGGTGTTCCTGGAACCGGTGCCGTATGTGCGGCTACCGACACGAGCGCTACCCCGACCTCCCGCGGGACGAGCTCGCCGACCGGCTTATCCGCCAGGTCCGCTGGGTGAAAGAGAACTTCCGCGACGAGGACTACCAGGTGCTGAAGATCTTCACATCAGGGAGTTTCTTCGATCCCGATGAGGTCCCCGCCGCCGTCCGGCGCGCCGTCGCGGAGGCGTTCCGGGGCAAGGTCGTGATCGCCGAGACACGGCCCGAGTACGTTGATGCGGATACGCTCCAGGAGTTCCGGGAGGGCATCGATACCGGCGCCTGGACGAGACCGCTCTCCGTTGCCGTGGGGCTGGAGACTACGAACGACTTCATCAGGGAGAAGAGCATCGATAAGGGGTTCTCGTATGCCGACTTCCTCCGCGCCGCAGAGGTTGCACACGCCGCCGGCACAGGCGTCAAGGCCTACCTGCTGATGAAGCCGCCGTTCCTGACCGAACGCGAGGCGCGCGACGACATGGTGCGCTCCATCAAGGACGTCTCCTCTGTTGCCGACAGTATATCGATGAACCTCTGCACCGTCCAGAGCAGGACTGAGGTCGAACGTCTCTGGAAACAGAACGCATATCGCCCGCCGTATCTCTGGAGTGTCCTTGACGTGCTGATTCAGTCTCCGGTGCACATCCTCTGCGACCCCGTCGGCGGCGGGCAGACCCGGGGGCCGCATAACTGTGGTGCCTGTGACAGCCCGATCGTGAAGGGGATCGGCGACTACTCGCTCTCCGACGACGTCGAACTCCTGCGCGCCTTGAGAGAGACGGAATGCAGGTGCAAAGAAGAGTGGGAGTTTGTGCTGGACCAGGAAGAACCGTTCTGTATGCCGCTCACCCACTAACGCCCCTCCTGTTCCTCCAGCTGCTTTGCGAGCAGCGGGAGGAATGTCCCCGCATCGCTCACGACGCCGATCGCCTGGGTCGTGCCGCGGTCCATCAGTTTCGTCACCGATGCGGGGTTGATATCGACGCAGACGGTCTTGACGTACGAGGGGAGGCAGTTCCCGACGGCGATCGAGTGGAGGAGCGTCCCGACCATCACCACCATCCCGATATCGTGGATGTGGCGGCGCATGGTGTCCTGCGCCTCCACGACGTCCGTGATCGTGTCGGGCAGCGGCCCGTCGTCCCGGATAGAACCGGCGAGGACGAACGGGATACCCTTCTTCACGCACTCATACATGATCCCCCCGGTGACGACCCCCTGATCGACCGCGTTTTTGATGGACCCCGCCCGCATGATCTCGCTGATGGCGTAGATGTGGTGCTTATGCCCGCCGGTGATGAGCGTGCCCGTCTTGACGTCCATCCCAAGAGACGTGCCGAAGAGGTTGGACTCAATATCGTGAGTGGCGAGCGCGTTCCCCGCAAAGAGCACGTCAATGTAGCCTTCGCGTATCATCTTCGCAAGAGCGTCGGCCGCTCCCGTATGGACGATTGCCGGGCCGCCGACGAGCGCGATCTTCCCTCCCTCCTTCTTCATCGCCAGGATCTCGTGCGCAATCTTTGCTATGATCGCCTCGCTCGGCCGCTCCGACGAGACGGTCCCGTGCATGAACTCAAACGTGCTGACCTTCCTCGGCCGCTCGGGATAGACCACACGCACCCCGGCCTCGCTGACGACGACGGCATCGCCGGTCTTTATTTTAGATATCGGCGTGCAGAGTGCCCGCTTCTCCTTCTCATTGACCACAATATGGCAGTCCATCTCGATACGCTCGACGGGCAGCCATTCGTCCTCGTATTTCACGAAGGTCGGATGGTTGGTCGTCGAATAGAACCCCTTCGGGAGGATACGGTCGCCCTCTGCCGGTACAAGGGTGACGTCGCTGATCTCGGGGGTGCGTGCGCCGAGCCGGTGCAGCTCGGAGAGGATGGCGTCGAGTTGCCATTCGGTGGGTGCCGTCACGCGCAGCCGCGCGTAACTTGTGTCCGTCTTCTGCTTCCCGACATTGAATGTGAGGATCTCGAATTCTCCCCCCATATCCATGATCCTATCAAACACGAGGGTCATGATGCCTGAGTCGATGATATGACCCTCTAGTTCGATTTCCCGGCAGGATTCCATATATAGGGATTGGCGATAGTCCGATAATACAGTTTCTCTCAAGAAATGAAGTGCGGGAAGCGACGCTCCTGCGGAGCGGAGTTCCAGAAGACTGGAGGCCTGTGAGTGCGGCATCTCCCGGAGGTTACGGGGTCTCTCTCCGGCAGAGATACTCCTGCACCAGCGCCAGTTCCTCGCGCGTGTTGATATTGAAGACAAGCCTCCGATCGTGCAGGAGGAGCCGCAGTTCTTCCTGGGGGCCGTCGAGATCGCCCGCTGTCAGGATGTTGATCCCGGCAGGGCAGGCAGGCGTGCCTTCAACCGTCTCCGTGTAATGCGTGCGGCAGCCATGCTCTTCACAGAGGTCGCGGGGCACCCACGTGGAGCATGCCGGCGTTCCCGTCCGGCGCCAGGCGTCCTCGACACCGGCGATGATGTCGGGCGCAAGGCAGGGTAGGTCGGAGACGCAGGTGAAGAACGGTGTTCCTTCTACCCCGAGATCCTCGGCTGCCGCCCGGATATCTTCGATGTAGCCGAGCCCTTCGGCTTCATAGAGGAGAATCCCCCTTACCCGGCACCAGTTTTTGGTGAACGGTGTCCGGTGCGAGGCG
The DNA here is from genome assembly GCA_023230425.1 of Methanoculleus sp. Lineage (GTDB taxonomy): Archaea > Halobacteriota > Methanomicrobia > Methanomicrobiales > Methanoculleaceae > Methanoculleus. The sequence goes on from JALNXI010000239.1 coordinate 3,812, forward strand.
ACCACGACCACCTCATGCCCTGCAGACCCGAAGGCATCGATGACCTAGGAGA
>JALNXI010000238.1 GCA_023230425.1 Methanoculleus sp.
CCGAATTTACTCGCCCGAGAGCCAGAAGTCGGCCGGCAAGGGGGTGGGGGCAAAGAGGGCCACCCATCCCCTTTAACATTTTCATACGAAAAGAGTGAGCCGGCCTAGTCGCCGGAGAGGTAGTCGTAGAGGAACGCTGCGAGCACCGCACCGATGATAGGGCCGATGATGTAGATGGGGAAGAGCGCCCAGAGATTCTGCCCCGCAAGCAGCCAGTCCCCGAGGTATGGCCCGAACGTACGGGCGGGGTTCAACGACGCGCCGGTCAGGTTCCCGGTCGCCGTGATGATACCGGCGACCGCAAGACCCACCGCGAGGCCGGCGAATCCTGGAGTTGCCCGCTCGTCGACGGCAGCGCCCATGATGACGAGCATTAAGAGGAACGTCCCGACGGCCTCGATGACGATCGCCTGCAGGTAGCCGATGCCGGCGAAGGGCGCCGTTGCCCCGAGGCCCCCGATGACGACGGCGTCCGGGCCGACAGCCCAGGCAAAGAGCAGGCTTGCGGCCGCAGCACCGACGAGCTGGGCGACGACGTACGCACCCGTATCGAGCGCAGGAAACCGCCGGGTCGCAAAGAGGGCTATCGTCACCGCCGGATTGATGTGGCATCCCGATACCCTCCCGAAGGCGTAGATGGACCCGGCGATGGCGATGCCGAAGGCGAGCCCTATGGCGAGCCAGTCACCGAGGCCCCCGAGCGCCCCGATCCCTATGTTGAAGGGAGTCGACGGGGTGGTTCCTGAGGCCAGCATCAGCGTGACGGCCGCAGCACCGGCTCCGAAGAAGACCAGGATGAAGGTGCCGACGGCCTCGGCAATGGATCGCTTACCAAGAGATACAGTCATGATTTCACCAGATAATCATATCCTCTTTTTAAAGTAAGGCTTTTGCTAAAATTGTATGGGAGTGTGCCTCACTTCCCATACAGGGCAGCATAGCACTCGGGACAGAGAATTCTCGGCAGCGGAGCCTTCACACGCTTGCTGGGGAACGGGTAGCCCCCCTCCCAGACATCGACATCCTTCCGGATAGCGTGCTCCATGCAGAGCCCCATCCCGCAGACGATGCAGATCGCCACCGCCTCGCTCTCTCCCCCCTGAAGGGCGCAGTAGTAGCACTTCATGGTCAATTTCCTCCTATTAGACCGCCTCTTTCCACTGGCAGTACTGGTGCCGCAGATCGACCAGGCACGCCGCGGCGCAGTTCTTGCAGGCCCGCACCGGAGCGGCCGCCGTGTCCTTCTCGAGGGCAATGATGTTGGTCATCATCGTCGCGGTCACGGGTTCGCTGGTCAGGAGACACGGGTAGTCGGCAAGCCGCATCAGGGCGGAGAACCGGACGGATATGGCGCAGGCCGCGTAGGCGTACCACTGCGGGTTCATCAGCACCTCGTTGTTGTGGATGGGCGAGAGGTCGACGGGATACTTGCCGACCATGGGGACCAGCGCCTCATCGGACCCGTTCCGGTTCCGCTGTGCTTTATCGAGGATCTTCCACCCGCGGTAGATCGTGTCCATGAAGTCGCAGTTGTGGAGTTCTGCCGCCGCTCCCCTGGCCGGGTAGACCTGGACATAGTTGTGGAACCGCTTCGTGAGCAGGTCGACGATCATGGGAGCGTTGAACGCGTCGAGTTCGAGGATGTACTCGGTCGCGGCCGCCGATGAACCGGTTGCGAGCGTAAGAACGTCCCAGTAACTCTTGTAGGAGTCAAGCGAGTTCTTCAGCGTGGACTCCATCACCCCGGTGACCGCCTCGATAACCGCCATGACGACGTCGTCCTTGCACATATTGAAGGTCGACTGCGCTATGTGGTGGGAGACGTCGCCGACGCTGTAGGCGGGAACGGTCAGGATGTTGCCGTAGTGAACGCCGTCGTCGATCGCAGCCCTGACGGTCGCCTCCATCCGCCGCCGGTACTCGCTCATGTACTTCCGCTGGTCAAAGGAAGTCATTCCGGCGTCATCCATCAGTTCCGCCTGGGCTTCGACCGGTTCGCGGTAGATCTTCTGCATGATCTCGATCTCTTTGGCCGTCGCCTCGGTGGGGGTGGCCCCTGCCTCGAGGGCATGGGCGAAGGCGTCGCCGAAACCATAGGAGGTGTTCATACCCCACGATTTGGCGGCCAGGATAGCCCGCTTGTGCTCGACCGGTATATCGGTCTTCGTCAGCACGCGGTTCACCACGTTGCTCGTGCTTCCCGGCATCAGCGCAAAGTCGACGACGCAGGTGGGGCCGTAGAACCCGCCGTAGTGCCGCACCGCCTCAAGGCCTATTCGGGCCTCTGCATCAGCGATCGCCTGAGTGAAGGCATCGACGCTTTTTGCGAACGCCTCGTCCTGACTTTTCAGGATCTCAAGCACGACCGGGGTCTGGTAGTGTTCGACGAACGGGTCGTCTTCGGGGCGGACGGTCCTGGTGAGGCCTTTGAGGATCTCGTAGTGCGAGATCACCGAGTTCTTGTGGAGGTCGATGACCGCCTGGCTCTGGTCGCCGATCGCCGTCATCTTCCGGGCCACATCGACGTAGGGTTTTGTGTCCTCGATGACGAATTTCTGACCGCGTTTCGCCTTTACCGTATCCACATCCGCCCGCTGGGCGGCCATGGCCTCGTTTATCATCTTCTCATAGAGTTCTCTCATGTCAATCACCTATGGGTATGGTATCCTGCTGGAGTCTCAGGTGTTCATAAAGCGATCCCTGCAGTGGTCCGATCATGAACGCACCGGATTCGGCAAAGCCATCACTGAGAGATGGGTGCGATAATTACGGCGCTATGCAGCATGATGGATTTACGGCGCCGGGAGAACGGTGGTGGGGTGGAGTCAGGAGTGTCCGGGTGGTCGCCAGGAAGCCTCTCTGACGCTGCTGCTGGTCTCTGTATCCCCCATCTCACATCTGGATCCAGGTACTGGTATTCCAATGGCATACTGCGCCCTGATACCATATATCTGTTGTGGCGTTGACAAACTACCGTACCCTCCCGGTACCGGGGTCTGTTCCTGGATCAAGCCCCTGTCTCCTGGTGTCCTGCAGGAAACGCCTGCCGGATGGTGCGTCAGAACCAGGCGTCAAGTGTCTTCTGCGTCGCCTTCGTCGAGACTTTGGCAAGAGCGCTTCCAACCCGCTCTTCAGAGAAGTCATAGCGCCCGCAGAGCATCTCCACAACCCCGTCGACGTCCGGCGTCCTCCACTCGAGGGTGTAGTCGTCGGTGACCGGCGGGTTCTGGAAGAACTCCCGGATAGGCCCGGGGTCGAAGTCGGGCTGCTTCTCGGCGATCACGGACTCAAACTCGCCGTTTCGCACGACCTTCAAGGCCGTCTTGCCGCCGACACCCCGGATCCCCGGGTTGAAGTCCGTGCCCACCAGGATGCCGATCTCGACGAGCTGCTCCCGGGTGACACCCAGGCAGTCGAGGAGGGAGGAGAGAACGATCCGTTCGGGGTTCACTGTGATCGTCCGGCCCCGCGCTTTCCGCCGCCCGCTGACCGTGAGATTCCGCACCAGCACCGGGGAACCGAAGAGGAGCGAGTCGTAGTCCTGCGAGACCGCGTAGGTGACGCTACCGCTCCGTGCCATGTGGGCAGCCTGGGCTTCGCCTTCGCTCGGCGCCTGGACCCAGGGTATGCCGAGCAGGTCGAGGAGTTCGTGGGACGACGTGAGGGTGTGGCTGTCGACCCGGGCGGATGCGCTCGCCTGTTTATACGCCTCCTCGATATCCCCCTCCCGGAGCGCCGCCTTCCAGGCCTCATCGGCCCTGGTGCGGACGAGCCGCCGCTCCCGGATCGTCTCCTGCTTGAATTCCGGCGGCTTTCCGTCAAAGACGAAGACCGGTTTGATGCCCTTCTCCAGGAAGTTCACC
>JALNXI010000240.1 GCA_023230425.1 Methanoculleus sp.
TGCCATCTCGCGGGTTTGAGAACTCACGCCGACCTGAAACCCCCATAAGTTCCGCGGATACCGAAACCCAGTGGCATCGTTGGCCTGCTTCCGGTGCGGCTCCCCGACTGGAGCGAAATGCGCGCAAGATGGGACACCCCTCTGCCGTCACCGGATATCACCGTAACACCCCATCTATGGTAATTCATTTATACATCGGGGCATACTGTTTCGGCGTCTCATCAGAACCTCCAGACCCCTTGGTTCTGCTCACCGCAGGTCCATCCGCATAAAACGGGTGTACGCCACTCCAAAGAAGACCGCCGGTAACGCAAGCATAGCAACGATCGGCTGCCAGATGAGAGCAATCAGGCCAGGAAGATCGGGGAGCGGGTCTTCCTCGGGGTTGGGCGTTCTCAGGGCGAAGGGGTCCGGGTCGATCCACATCGAGAACCGTGGAGCGGTGATCGCCACCGAGAGTTCCAGGTAATTCCTTTGCGGCGAGAGCAGGTGAACGATCATTCCGATACGGTTCTGGTGCTCTATGAAGGAGCGTTGCTCCTCCTGGTACTGCAGCCACTCCTCCTCGGTGGGATGCGGGTCGCCCATAAGATCCACCTCATCTGGAGGCGTTCCGGCAACCACACTGGTAAGGATGCCCCCGGCCATCGGTACGACGGAGGAGAAGACGAAGATAGCGACCAGAGACCAGACAAGAGCGCTCCCGCTGTCGGCAGCGACCGACGAGGCGAGGAGAGCGACCGAGAAGAATGTGAAGAGATAGACCAGCGAAACGAGCCAGAAGACCAGGATAGCACCGAGTTCGGCTGGTGAGGGAACGATTGCAGAGAGCAGGAGCAGGGTGAGCGCGATGAGGACCGCAATGCTCATCGCCAGCGTCAGGGCGGCGAAACCGCCGATCGCCTTGCCGGTGATCACCTCGTCGCGGAAAACCGGGCGGGAGAGGAGGGTTTTGAGCGAGCCCGACCAGCGTTCCCGCGTGATCAGGTCGAACCCGGTCGCGATCGCAAGCAGCGGGCCGTAGTCCCTGACCATCGAGGCGAGGTTGAGGAAAACCACAAGGAGGGAGGGCTTCTCCGGCATCCAGCCGGGGTAACCCTCGAACTTCGGCACCGATGCGGTATCGCCGGAGTATGCCGCGAGTTTCTCGCTGTAGTTCTCGACGCCCTCATAGAGGGAGACGGAGCAGAGGATCAGGAAGAGGAGAAGGACAAGGGTGAACCGCCGGCTTGCGAGGTGGTCGGCAAACTCTTTTCCTGCCACGAGGAGCGTGCGGTTCGGACCAGATACCCGGCCTGTCATTCTCTCGTGTTCCACCGGACTACTACCTCCCTGGGTTGTAATATGCAGCAAGAACCTCTCCCGAATGGGCATCTAACCATATCTGGGCCGTTCGCGGTGGGTCCTGCGACCGGTACCGTTCGTCGTCGAATGTGATACGCCAGGCAAGAGACAACGTAACCGGTTCCTTTGATGGGCGTTGCTGTGCGGTCAGGTCGTACCACCGCAGCTCAACCGAACGGATGGCAACCTCGCCGGGGTCCGTGCCATAGGTCTCGTGGAGATACGTCAGAACCCGCTCTTGGGCTGCGTCTTCCGGGATCGAAGAGTTCGGATCGGCCGTAGTGTCGTTGTCCGATACTTTCCAGGCTTTATAGTAGGAGACGACGCAGCCGTTAATCGAATCGATATCAAGGGTAATTCCGTCGTACCAGCAGAGGACGCCGTCGATCGAACGCTGGTACACGAAATGATATGGGCCGTTTCGCGAACCCCGCGCTGTATCTACCGTAGAGAGTACAGCGACGGTCTTCACGACGTCCGAACTCTCGCTTCGTTCCCGGAGATACGCAGCGGCAATCTCTTCCGCCACATCGATCGTGATTGCGGGGGCGGCGGACCGGTAATAGTCACGGGCATCCTGGAAGTACACCATCTCCCCGCCAGCGGCATCAATCCATACCTGGATATCACCTCTCGGATCGGGGTCGTCTTCCGCTTTCACCCGGAACCGCCAGACCTCACCGTAGGTCTGCACGTCGTACGGCTCGGCAGCCATCCGTTCGATCCGGATCCCGGGGATCTCCCGTTCCAGTGCGGCCGCAGCAAGCGAACGCGCTTTCTCCTCGCCGATCCGGTTGTCCGACGACGGTTGGGCCGGCGTCTCCTGGGTTGACGCTGTCGCCTCCGGCGACGTCGGTGCAGCCAGTCCGTTTCCACCGGCATCCATCCCGGTACACCCCGCCGATGCTGCCGCACAGGCCAGGAAGAGAAGCACCGTCACGAGGGTGCAGCTGGTTTTGTTGATGGTCACGCAATTCGTGCAGCTTCCCTGATTGGGGCGTCGACGTTCTCTCATATACCTTTTCTGTGACAATCAGCTACACATCCGGGCGTTCGAAGACCCCGGCCGGGGAAAAGTCGGGTTCACACAGTATCAAGGCGCAGTGCACCGACGCTCGAATCAGATACCAGCCACAGACTGAGGATGCCAAAAATCCTGCCTGGGAGTGCGCGCATTCAGGTATCAGGCCGTTCCCGCCCGTCACCGGATATCCGTCGGGTGAAGGCGGGGGCGGCCCGGGTGGTCAACGTACCTTCTCGACCGTTGCACCGACGACAATCCGCCCGCCGGTCCCGGCGGGAATAGTCTCCCTCACCTCTGTCCGGTAGGTGTCCTGCCCCATTCCGTGGAAGAGGCCGCACCCGGCCGTCAGCGTGAGGGAGACCGTCAGTTCTCCGGATGGGCTGATACCCTCGTCCACGAAGATGACCGTTGCATACCGGTCATCCGCGGTCCTCTCGATGACCGGCGAGAGGTGTTCCACCGGGAGGCGCTTCGTCCCTTCTATGGCCTCCTCGTAGCGCGTGAAGCGGGCCTGGATATCGGTCAGGGTGTTGTTCCGGTTCTGGAACGCAAGCATATTTCCATCCTTCGTCTCGACGATGGTCGTCGTCCAGCCATCGAACGCCCGGCCTTCAAGTTCGGATGCCGGCATGAACACCTCACCGTCCTCCACCGGGAGGGGGACGAGGATCGTCGTCATAAGCCCTCCGGTCCGGCCTTCAAGACCATCTACCGTGACCTCGTAGCCGACAAGGCCGGGAAGGTGCGTGTACCACCCGGCCCAGACGTTCAGGCCGAGGAAGATCAGGCCGCAGAGGATTACCCCGATGACGACCGAGGCCGCGAGCCGCTGGGCCGCCGTACCCCTCCGGAGCGCAATGATTCCCAGGGCCATGGCGGCGATGACACCAGCGGCGAGCACTACGTCGGCGATGAGGGGGAGCGAACTCATGCGGAGGAGCCAGTAGGTCAGGTAGGCGACGGAGAGGACAACGGCGATGAGCAGGGTAAGGGTACGGTTTTCAGGGGTCTTCATGGCAATCACACAAAAGGTGAGGACCGGGACACGACGCCAATCGAGATCCCCGGCCCTCGCGGGATACCAAACGCGGTATCACCAGTCGAGGTGTCGGCGTTGCTCCCTTCAACGTTTCTGTGCCCCCTCTCGAATTGTCATTCCTGCCCCTGCCCGCCGGTTCCCTCCAATCTACAGTGATCGCCTCGATTGATGAGCGGCGTAGCTGATCTCCAGTGGAAGCCAACCCCGAACGCCCCCTCGCGGGCGTGAGGACATGTTTCGGACTGAAATTCGCATGAACTCCCCGGATGCTGAAATTCGGTGATTTCATGGGGCCGATTCCGGCACGGCCCACGACTGGAGGGAAATGCGCGCGCAAGGGGGGGTCATTCCCTGCCGTCACCGGATATCTATCCGCATGAACTTCACATACGCAACTGCAAAAAATACGGTTGGTAGAAGCAGGAGTGCAACAACATTTGCCCAGATT
>JALNXI010000241.1 GCA_023230425.1 Methanoculleus sp.
GGCGGGGATGGCGGACGCAGGGGCCGTAAGGGCGAGGAAGAGGAGCAGAACGAGGATCCGTCTCACCGGTATCACGCTCCTATGGCATAGAGGGTGCCCGGCCCGGTCATAGAGAGCCAGTAGCCCCGGCCGGGATAGACCGGCCGGGTGTCGGCGTTCGCGCCGGTCCCGCCGTTGACAATTCCTGTTTCGAATCTCTGCTTCGCGGAGTCATACCCGATCAGGGTCGCCCACTGCTTGTTGACCGATTTGAGGGCATCCCTTGCGGTTGCCGGTGCGGTGCCAGTGATCCCGATGGCGTTCCAGCCGGTCGAAAGGCTGCGTTCCGGCGGTGAGACGAGGGGATCGGTCGAGAACGTGAGCGGAACCGTCGCAGGGCCGGTGGAGTAGATCCAGTACCCTTCGAGGGGTCGGATCTGGTCGGTTTCCTGGAGGGCTATCCAGTTTCTGTTAGCGGTGTCGTATCGGAAGGCCGAGTGGCTGTCGGTATCGACGGCGGCAAAGATCGTTGCGGTGTCGTTGCCGGCCGCGAGGGGCCGGGGGATCGAGATGAAGTTCCAGCCGGGGGAGAGGGTGAGGTTGTCACCGAAAGGCTGGACCGGGTCGTTCCCGGAGGGCGTGAACGGGAGAGAGTACCCGCTGTCCGGCACGGTCCCGCCGCCAGCGTCGCGCTGGAAGATCCTGAGGAGGGCCGGATCCTCTGCTCCAGTCCCCTGCACCGTGCCAGAGAGGTGGAGAAGGACGCGAACGTCCGCCTCACCATAGTCGAGCTCAAACGCGGACAGCGTGAAAGATCCGGCTCCCTGCGATCCGGAGCGAATCACCTCCCGCTCAACCTCGATGGCATAGGACCATGCAGGCTCCAGGAGGTCGGTGGAGAACCCGAGATCCTCCTGGCACCCGGCCCAGGGAGCATCGATGATCCCATTGAGAACCACCCTCTCGCCAAGGGAGGGGTTCACGGAGATGCGCTCCACCCGGTACGTAGCCCCTGCAGGGGGGATCGGGTTGACGACACCGTCACGGACGGTGAAGGATGCAGATGCCGAGGACTGATCGTCGAGAGACATGACCCGGACGATATACTCCCCCGGCCCGATCGCGGCCGTGTCCACGTCGAAACTCCACGCACCCTCATCAGCTACGATGATATCACCAGAGAAGATATGTGCGCCATTCTTCCGTGAGGTTATCGTGTAGGCTAGTGTCGTTCCTGCCGGGTAGCAGGTTGTGCCGGTGACCGTGAAGGTCTCGCCGCAGGTCCAGGCGTTTCGCCAGTCGAACCAGTTGATCAGGTCGATATTGCCAAACCAGTCGATCCTGTCGGTTCTTTCGATAGGATCGATCCGGATCATGGGCGCCCCGACGGTAAAGGTGAGTTTTGCGTAGGTATCATCGACGTATGGAGACTCAAGGGCACTGATCAGCGCGTTTGCCGCCTCGGATGGCTGCAGGCCGGCAAGGTCCGTAGGCGTCACACCGGGACCGCTGATGGTGGTGCCATTGGCCGTGACGCCAAAGCCGTTGACCATCGGGTGCTGGACGACGACAAAATACCTGCCCGCGGTGAGGTTGCTGGTTTCAGCACCTGTGAGGCGGTATGTGAAATGGTTGCTAGAAGAATACTCACCTCGTAACACTATCGGCACACCGAGGTTGAGATAGTCCGGGCCGATGATCCAGATCCGGACGCTATCGGGGCGGCCCGTTACGGTCCCGTCGAGCACCAGATCATCTCCCCGGGCAACAGTATCACTGGATGTGGCCGCTTTAATGGAGGGGAGCTTCAGTTGTATATCGATGGAGGCATGCTTGGTATCGCTGAGATTGTCTCTGCTCCGGGGTTCAGCGACCGCATAGATCGTGTAATTGCCAGCATTGAGGCGCCTGCCGATATCGGCGGTGTTCCACTTGTAGGACCAGGTGTCGTCGGCCTCGACATGCACACAGGTGAATGTGCCCGGGTTGCCATCCTCAACCGCGGCCACTATATCCGAGAGTTTGATGCCGCTGGTAGCGAGATCGGAACCGGTCAGGAAGAGGTAAGTGGTCTCGCTGTCAGTGTTAATACCATAGAGAGTGACCTCCTCACCAAGGTAGCGGGTACCACCGTAGGTAGTAATAGTGACTGCACCCTCCTCGACCCGCACCTTGACCTCATCGTAGGTGCTCGGTGCGCCCGGGAGCTCGACACGGATCGTGAAGGTCTGGGCGTCAGTGCTCCGGTTGGTGTTGAACTGAGTAGTCCGGGTGCCGCCGGCGGTGGTCATAACGGTTGCGTTCCGCTCCGGGTTGATCATGCCAACCGTGCTAACTCCGTTCTGACCGGCTACAATCCACGGGTAATCCGAGTCGGCAAGGCTTTCTTCCGGCTTGATGAACAGGTGGTAGGCCTTGGCCGATTCTCCAGTAATCGTCACGGTGAAGCTGTTGCCGCGGACAACCGTGTCCTTGTTGGACGTGATGGCAAGTTTCTTGCTGAGAACCTCGAAGGCCACGGTGTTGGAGTCATAGCCCTTGTTGTAGAAGTCGGTGCCGCTGGGCCACTTCGCCTGGGCGGTGTAGGTCCCGGCCTCGACACCAGCTAGGTTGACAGGGCCCATGTATACGGTCGTGCCGTTCATCGGGATGGCTGTGAGATCCACACCGCCGAATTGGTTCGTCACGCGGCCGTCGGGCAGGGTGACGTCGATCTTGATGGCGGGCTGGGCAGCGACATCCAGGTTGCTGAACCCGTTCAGGTTGTTCGTCAACTTAAACGCCAGGGCAGTGTTCCGGGAAATGGATCTGCCGTTCACGGAGTCCAGCCGCGAGTTGTTCAGGACGACATCCAGTGCTGTGGAGGGGAACTTAACTATGACGTACCCGCTAGAATCTGCAGGAGCCAGGACATCCGGAGTATCACCGAAGGTGTAATAAGTCCCGGTCGTCGAGCCAACAGCAGACGGGGTCAACTCAAAGTCGGCGGGATTAGTGATCGATATTACCCTGTCAATGATGGGGTTTGCATACGGACCGTTGAAATGAATCATCCTGCTGATAGGATCAAGCCCGAAGCCCGTCGCAAAGTTCAGGTTCTCTTCGCCTACGTAAATTGTGTTGCCAGGTGCGATGACGTTTGCATCAGATCCAGTCCGTGCCACGGTCGGCGTTGGCGACGGGGTCGGAGTCGGGGTTGGGATCGGTGCCGAGGATTGCTTAAAGACTCTAACGCAATCGTCACGCGAGTTAGTGACATAGATTGTACCGTCAGCACCAACCACTATATCCTTATTGTCATAGAAAATGTCAGTTGCCTTTGCAAGCAGATTCCCGGAACTGTCAAATTTCTGGACGGGTCTATCCCATGCCGCCACATAGATGTTACCATCAGCATCAATTGCCAACCCGTTTGGCTGTTGAAACTGCCCTTCACCGGATCCCCACTTCAGGAGGAACGTGCCCGTGCCATCAAACTTCTGAATGCGGTTATTGTAGCAGTCCGCGACATAGACGTTGCCGGCACCATCGACCGCGACATCCGTCGGGTTGTTGAACTCCCCATCATAGGTGCCAAGTGCTCCCCATGCGGTAAGGAAGTTCCCATCGCTACCGAACTTCTTAATCCCGCCTCCTGCGATGACATAGGCGTTGCCGTCGGTATCAAAAGCGATGCTCCGGGGAGATTGGAGTTGCTCTTCGCCGCTGCCATAGGATCCCCACTTCTTAATGAACGTCCCGTTACCAGCGAACACCTGTATGCGGGAACCATCTACCACATACACCATTCCATCAGCATCCAAAGCGATATTCCGCGGAGAGTAAAACTCGCCGTCACCAGAACCCCTTGTCCCCCATTTCAGGAG
>JALNXI010000242.1 GCA_023230425.1 Methanoculleus sp.
ACTCCGCCCCCCGTTCCTCTCGCCGCTGGAGGCGGACCCGGGCATCGTCGGATACGCTGTCGACCTCCTGGAGTTCGACCCGGTGTTCGACTCTGCCTTCCGGGTCGTCTTCGGCGCGACGGTGGTGGTGGATACCCTTGAACGGGCGCGGCGGCTGATGGGCCGGTACAGGATGGTCACCCTGGACGGGGACTTCGTCGAGAAGAGCGGCGCCATGACCGGCGGCGCGCAGGTGAAGAAGGTCCGTGGGTTCGGGGTGGCGGTCGACGACGATATCGCGCGGGTTCGTGCAACACTCGCCGGCCTCGAGGCGGAGGCGGTGGAGATCGATGCGTCCATCCGCCGCTTCGCTGCGGCTGCCGAGGCGAAGCGGGCAGAGCGGAGTGCGGTTGATGAACAGGTTGCGCGCTACCGCATGCTTGCGGAGGAGTTTTCGAAGCGCACCGAAGTGCTCGCCGGGGAGAAGCAGAGCCTCGAAGCGACCCTGCGGGAGATGCTTGAGGGTGCAAAGACCGGCGGCGAGGAACTTGCACGGCTCGAAGCGGATCTTGAGCGGATCACCGGTGAGGTTGCGCGGCTCTCGGTGGAGGTTGACGACCTCAAGAAGAAACTTGATGATACCGAGATCCCCGCTCTCACTGAGCAGTATGAACGGTACCGGAAATCCGTCGAGGATATTGAGCGTCGGCTCCGGAATAAGGACGCAGATATCACCGACGCCAAACGCGAGCGGCAGCACTTCGCGAACCGCGCAGAAGAACTTGCTGCGGAGCGGGATCGCCTGACGGCAAAGAACGTGGATATCGATGGTGAGATCACCGCCGCCGGGGAGCAGATTGAGAACCTGCGCCGCCTGATTGTCCAGCTTGAGGCGCGCCAGAAGGAGTTCTCGAGCGAGCTTGCCGGCCTACACAACGAGCGTGACCGCATCATCGGTGAGATCCAGGTGCTGGACCGGCAGGTCCTCGAACTCTCGGGTGCGATGGAGCGCATCCGGATGCAGATCGATGCCCTCGCGGAGCGGGAGCGCTCGCTCTCGGCGGAACTGGTGGTGCTCCGGGAACAGGCCGGCGATGTGGAGACCGACCTTGACCTTCCTGCCATCGATGCGGGGATTGCGGAGGCTGAACGGGCGCTCAAAAAGATCGGCGCGGTGAACATGCTCGCGATTGAGGAGTGTGACCGGGTTAGCGCGCGTGTCGAGGAGCGAACCGCAAAGAAGGAGGTGCTCTCGCGGGAGCGGATGATGCTTCTTGAGCGGATCGAGAAGTACGAGAAGATGAAGTACGACGCCTTCATGACTGCTTTCAGCGCGATCGATACGAACTTCCGGGATATCTTCGCACGGCTGACCGAGGGGAGCGGCAGGCTGGTCCTCGAGAACGAGGATGACCCGTTTGCTGGCGGCATGACATTTGCAGTGCAGCCGCGCGACAAGAAGGTCCATCTCCTCTCTTCGCTCTCCGGGGGCGAGAAGTCCCTTACAACGCTTGCGTTCATCTTCTCTATACAGCAGTACATGCCCGCGCCGTTCTACGCGCTGGACGAGGTGGACATGTTCCTCGATGGAAACAATGTCGGCCGGATCGCTGCCATGATCAGTGAGTTATCGGGGAACGCGCAGTCGATCATCGTCTCGCTCAGGAAACCGATGATCGAGCGCGCCGACCGCATCGTGGGCGTGACAATCCGGCCGGACAAGAGCACGTACGTGACCGGTGTGCAGAACAATGGATGAAGAACCTGTTGAGATCCTGGCGGGCATGGCCGAGCGGGGAGAGGTCGACCCCTGGAACATCGATATCGTGGATGTGACGGACCGGTTCCTGGCGGAGCTTGACCGCCGGAAGGAACTGGACCTGCGGGTCTCGGGGAGGACGCTCTTCTATGCTGCGTGTCTGTTGCGCCTGAAATCTGATTATCTCGATGGGTGGGACGGTGATGAGGGCGAAGAATCTTTTGCGGATGAGGAAGATGAGTCTTTTGCCGATCTCGGCTTTGACTTTGAATCGGCCGGCGATATCGAGCCGATGGATCGCCTGGAGCGGGAGATTCAGCGTCGTCTGGGGCGAAAGAGCCTGAGGAAACGCCCGCCGGTCACGCTCTACGAACTCATCAAGCAGTTGAAAACGGCGGAGAAGGAGCAGCGTCGTAAGCAGCGGAGGAGGGTGCCTGCGCCCCGGGAACCGGATCTCGATCTCAGCGCCGAAGATGTGGTGGCGGTGGCGCATGATGAAGGGTATCAGAAGGCGGTCTCGGTCGTGATGGAAGAGTTCCGGCGGGCCACCCGGGATGGGGATCTCCTGACACTTGATGGTCTGTCCGGGGCAATGGGGCGGACCCGGCGTGAGGTCTATATTCCGCTCCTTTTCCTTATGCTTGAGGGAAAACTAGCCCTCTGGCAGGACGAGTTCTTCGGTGAGGTATACATCGGCGACCACGTTCCGGGTAATGGTGCCGAATAAGCGCCTGCGCGGTAGGCTGTCCCGGGCCCGGTGGGCATGGACGGGTGGCGCGGGTTGCCGATTCTGCTGTTTTATTGAGTGTTTTGGTTTTCCCGGCCAATAAGGGCCTGGGACTTTGCGCGCGTGGCAATATGCTCCGCGCTCTGGTTATATACTTGTAGTCCGTTGGGTGGTGTCCTGAGGTAAATCCTGAGTTGTATGCCGGCTCTCTCTGTGGGTCTGGAGTAAATCTATAAATACCCCCGGAGTCAACATGTGATAGTCAAGTCGGAGGCGAATCCCATGCCTGATTCTGCAGTTAGGTGCAGGATGCATGATGCTTCCGATGATTATGGGGGTCCAAGCCGCATGCTTGGATCCGACGATGCAGGGAAATGCTTATATAGCATTGACGACAACATTGTAAGGCTGTGTTGTCAGGGCGTCAGGCCGTGCAGCCCGTTCCGGGTGGTCTGGTCTGTGCCCCTTCAACCGTTGTGAGGACCCAAGTTTCGGCTTGGGTCTGATACGGGTTGACAATGTTTATATATCGGGAACGCCAATATGTATTCTCACAAGATGTGTCGATGCCCGCGTAATGCGGGCAGATTGATACATTCGGACCGGGAATATGTAGTGGATTCCCGGTCCGAATCCTGAAGCAGGAACATAATGTTTATATGCAATGAAGCACAAACATTAATTCCTGCACGGGTGAAGCAGGGTGGCTAGAATCTAATGTTCTAGCGTGGTTCTGCAATCGGGCCGGAATCCCTCGTTGGGACTCCCGAATGGATCCTGAAGCAGGATGAAAACGTTTATATGTATCAAAATACAAACGTTAATTCCTGCGCAGGTGAAGTAACATGGTCTGGTTCGGACCAAATCCCTGCAATCAAAAAGGACATGAAGATCTGAGTCCTCAAAACTCAGATCTGATACAGGGAACAAATGTTTAAATACTTACGAGATAAACATTGTTTTCCTGTTGATGGAGAATCAACGTGACCGCCTTGTGCGGGTTGATTCTGACGTTGGCATTGGCAATGCGGAAATTTGTTCAGTAACCGCTAATTCCTCCAAGTTTAGTAGTGTGCGTATCTCCAAATTCTGGTTGATCCTGCCAGAGGTCACTGCTATCGGGGTTCGATTAAGCCATGCGAGTCGAGAGGGTTCGGCCCTCGGCATACTGCTCAGTAACACGTGGATAACCTGCCCTAAGGAAGGGGATAATCCCGGGAAACTGGGGATAATACCCTATAGGTTACAGATGCTGGAATGCTTTGTAACCCAAAGTTCCGACGCCTTAGGATGGATCTGCGGCCGATTAGGTAGTTGTTGGGGTAATGGCCCAACAAGCCAGTAATCGGTACGGGTTGTGGGAGCAAGAGCCCG
>JALNXI010000243.1 GCA_023230425.1 Methanoculleus sp.
GCACTTCATGACCCCCCACAACGTCGGGGTGATCGAGAACCCGGACGGCTACGGCAAGGTCGGCAACCCCGTCTGCGGGGATCTCATGGAGATCTTCATCAGGGTCAGGGAGAACGTCATCGAGGATATCCGGTTCCGGACGTTCGGGTGCGGTTCGGCAATAGCCACGAGCAGCATGGTGACCGACCTTGCCAGGGGAAAGACGCTCGATGAGGCGATGAAGATCACCCGCGACGACGTGGCGACCGAGCTTGAGGGGTTGCCGCCCCGGAAGATGCACTGCTCGAACCTCGCGGCGGACGCGCTCCACGCGGCGATACAGGACTTCCGGGACAAACAGAAGAAGGAAGCGACGGGTTAACCCTCAGCACCCGTAGACCAGCGTCATGATGCGCTTTGAAAGGTCCAGGCTCTTCCCCCGGTAGACCATGAGGGTATCGAGGCGGAGAGCCCCCTCGATCCCGACCGGGTCCCGGGTATCCTGGATGAAGGTATCCACGAAATCCTCGTAGAGACTGTAAGTCCCGGCGGATGAGGGCTCTTTGCCGAAGGCCCGCATCAGGGCCGCCGCCGGGCCGCTGACCGGCGCGTCGCCGATGAAGGGGCTGATCGCGATGACGTGCTGCCGGCGGAGCGCCTCCCGAACCCCGGCGCACTCGAGGATCGGCGATATGCTCGTGACCGGGTTGCTCGGTCCGATTATAACAGCATCGCTCGCCTCGATCGCGCAGAGAACCTCATCGGTCGCAACCGGCGGCTCCCGGAACCGCCGGACCACACCATCGATCGGCACATCGCCCCGGTGCTTCACCCAGTACTCCTGAAAGTGCATATCGCCCCGGCGCGTCTTGACGTAGGTCGTCACCACAGAGTCGGTCATCGGGAGGACGGTCGCATGGACGTCGAGCTTCCTGCAGAGGGCCGCCGTCGCCTCGGTAAGCCGCATACCGCCCCGGAGCATCTCCCCCCGGGCGACGTGGATCGCCCGGTCCCGGTCCCCGACGGCAATGAACTCCTCGATGCCGAGTCTCGCCAGGAGGTTGTGGGTTATGTAGGTGTCGTCGCGGATCCCCCACCACCGGCTGGTATCGAGGATGCCCGCAAAGAGGTACATAACCGTATCGATATCGGGCGAGAGGTGGTTGCCGGAGAGCCACGTGTCCTCGGCCGTGTTGACGATGACCGCGATCTCCCGCTCGTCCAGCAACTCCTGCATACCGCGGAGGAGTTTCGGGGTCCCGGTCCCGCCCGAGAGGAAAGTGATCATGAATATTTAGCGTAACAAGCGCAAGCATATGAATTTTGTTAATAGAGCCGGGTAGCGGCGACGCCTCTCCTCACGAAACTGCGTGTCGTATGACCGCCATGATATCCCAGGCGAGCGATTCGGCCTGCCGGCTGTGCAGGAGGTGCGCCTCCAGGCGGAGCGATCCCGGAACCTCGTCAGGGTCGTGGAAATCCTGGACAAAGACGTCGACGACATCCTGGTAGAGCCGGAATACCCCCGGCGATGTCGGTTGCTCGCCGACGGCGTACATGAGCGCGGCGTCCTTCGGGTCCGGGGCACTATCCCCCGGAAACGGTGAGACCGCGACCACGAACGTATCCCGGAGGAGGTCGCGCATGCCGGCGCAGTCAAGGGTGGGGAGGATGCTCCGGGCGGGGTTTCCCGGACCGATCACCACGGCATCGCTTGCTTCAATAACCGCCCGGACCTCGTCCGTAACCGCCGGCCGAACGGGTGCGGTGTGGATGAGTTCCCGCACCTCGGTATCGGCATCGGCGCACGTCCAGTACTCAAAGAGCGGCAGGCGCCCGGTGCCGGTATCGACCAGTATGGCGGCCTCCATGTCAGTCACGGGAAGAACGGTCGCCCCAACGCTGAGCGCCCGGCACTGCGCCTGCACCGCCTCCGTCAGGGTCCAACCCTTCTTGAGGAGTGCTGCCCGGGCGATCTGGACGGCCCGGGCACGGTCGCCGACTGGGAAGGGCTCGCCGCCCGCCACCTTCGGGAGGTAGTTGTGGGTGGCGTAGGTATCCCCCTTGATCCCCCACCATCGCCCGGTATCGAGGATACCGGCAAAGAGGAAGATGGCGGTATCGATATCCGGCGCACAGTGGCTCCCCGAGACCCAGAAGTCCTCAGCGGTATTCGCGACCACGGCGATATCGCTGTCGTAGAGGATCTGCCGGGCGCCCCTGATGAGCGCGGGCGCTCCGGTTCCGCCCGAGAGGAAGGTGATCATCCTCCATACCTTTATCAGTCATCTCTCAAGAATGTTAACAGAACGGATGAAGATCATCAAGGATCCGGTGCACGGCTACGTCGAGGCGGATGCGACGGCGCTCCGACTGCTGGACCTGGAAGTTGTCCAGCGGCTCCGCCACATCACCCAGCTCGGGTTTGCAAACCTTGTCTACCCGGGCGCAAACCACACCCGGTTCGAGCACTCGCTCGGGACGATGCATCTTTCGGGCCTCATGTGCAGAGAACTCGGGCTTGACGACGGTGAGACGAGGCTCGTCACCACGGCCGCCCTCCTCCACGACATCGGTCACGGACCCTTCTCTCACGTCACCGAACCGGTGATGGAGGAGTTCACGGGGAGATGCCACCACCAGATCGACCACCTCGTCAGGGAGGGGGCGGTCGCCGGGGTCCTCGAGGCGGAAGGGATCAGCCCCGCCGAGGTCTGCGCCGTCGTCGCAGGGGAGCACCGCCTCGCGAGCATCATCCACGGGAGCCTCGACGTCGACCGGATGGACTACCTGATGCGGGACGCTCACTACACCGGCGTGCCCTACGGGACGGTCGACGCACACCGGCTTATCCGGTGCTCGGTCCTCGCCGAATCCGGCATCGCGCTGCGTGAAAGCGGTATCAACGCCGCCGAGTCGCTCTTGATCGCCCGGACCCTGATGCGCCCGGCGGTCTACTTCCACCACGTGAGCCGGATCGCGACGAGCATGTTCGTCCACGCCCTCCGGGAGGAGGTGCAGAACGTCCCGGGCGCGGATGCCCGTGAACTCGTGCGGATGGATGATGCTGCCTGTATGGAGCGGCTGAAACACTCCCCGCACGGGACCACCCGGGACCTTGCCGCCAGGGTCTACGCCCGGGACCTCTACAAGCGGGCGCTCTATGTCGGCGAAGACCGGGTGAACGCCGCAGCCCTCCAGCAGGACCCCGGGGCCGCCCGGGAGCGAGACCTTGCCCTCGCCATCGCCGAGACCGCGGGAATCCCGGGGGACGAGGTTCTTGTGGACATTCCCCGGCTCCCCGGCGCCCTCTCGATGGAGGTCCGGGTCAGGAACAGCCACACGATGGTGGATATCGAGGAGGTCTCGCCCCTCATCAACACCTTAAACGACACCCGGCGGCAACAGTGGCGCCTCGGGATCTATACGACCCCCGAACATCGCCATGCCGTGGAGCAGGCGGCGATGGAGGTACTCCGGGTGAAGCGGGCGACAAAACAGGATAAACTCGTAGTTGCATAATCGATGAGGAGTACATGAAGAAGGAATTTGTCGTCGGGGTCACCGGAGCAAGCGGGGTCGTATACGCCCGCCGCCTGCTCGAGGTGCTCTGCGACCAGGCAACGGTGCATATCGTCATATCCGACACCGCCCGGCAGATAGCCGGGATCGAGCGTGTGGACCTTACCGGGTTCGACGCCATATACGCCGAGAACAGCAACCTCGCAGCCGATATCGCCAGCGGCTCGTTTCGCTACGACGGTATGGCGATCGTCCCCTGCAGCATGAAGACGCTTGCGGCGGTCAGCAACGGGCTCGCGGACAACCTGATCGCGCGGGCGGCGGACGTCTGCCTC
>JALNXI010000244.1 GCA_023230425.1 Methanoculleus sp.
CGCAGGGGAAGAGCCCGGGGAAGATCCGGATCCGGCACCAGCCCCATCGGGAGGGGAGACGAGTACTAAATAAGTCCGATAATTTGGAATCGTTGCACTAGGGAATCCGGCCGGGACACCCTGACTTCCCCGGGAGAGAAGAAGACCGCCGCCCCCAGGGCGACATGCCGGCCCGCAGAGCCCACATCGCAGGGCTACCGCCCCGGGGGGCATCCGGCACCATAACCTGGTCAGGAACGCAAGGAGAGGCGTCTCGCGCGCCATCGCCGGCGTGGGCGCCAGGGCGCAACACGGAATGCCAAGACTACGGGCGATCGATGTAACTCCAGAGGAAGGGTTCACCGGGGCACACGCCGCCAGGATAGATTGGAGAAGGGGACCCGGAGGGTCCCCGGTAAAGAGAAAGAAAGATCGGTCGGGTTACGCGGACTTAACCGCGAGCTCGACGTCTTCTGCCTTGATCGTCTTGCGTCCCGCGTGCTGGGCAAGCCTGTTGGCTTCCTTGGTCAGCTCGGCGATATACGCCTCAGCCTTTGTAACCAGTGCAGCAGCAGCGTCGCTGCCAACTCTCTCAGCACCATTCTTCTTTGCGATACGTACAACCGCAGCAATAGGTAGATCTGCCATAATCTGATTTCACCTCTAAAAAGAAGTGTATGAGTTAATATTTAAATATTTCGGGATTATCTCGGAAATTTACGTTTCTCTTTCCTATCAGCGATACATATGGGCAGGGCATCCTGATATCCGGCAGAAAAATGGGGCGATTGAAAAAGAGTCAGATATTGCGCCTTTTGGATAAAGAACATATAATTCAGGGTTTTCTGGATTCCACCATCGATTTTGCGAGCATTATTGCATTCGTATAATTTGCTGAGGCGCGCGACGTATCCACGAAAATTCTATCGATATTTACCACCGGAGCACCATGCCCGGCTCCGGCCCCGAGGAACGTGAGCGTACGGAAGATCAGGTTCCCGGAGACCCCGTCGGGAGCGACGACCATCCCGTACCGCCTCGCTGCCTCCTCGATCAGGATCTCGGTATGCTCCGCACCCGTCAGACGAGCGACGAGCTCGGCATCCGCCATCGTCCGGTCGACGGCCGGGTGCCGCCCGATATCCCCGAGGCGTCCGCCCGAGAGAACCGCCACACCCTCGGCAAGCCCGAAACTCCGGGCGATATCGCGGCCCCGCTCGACGAACCGAACCTTCTCCATGACCGTCCAGCCCTCGTCGACACCGACCGGGGCGAGGAGAAAGAGGTGTCCGTCGGCGGTTTCGAGAAGGGCGATCCGCTCCAGGTGGTCGACACCTGCGGCCCCTTTGAGGGCCGCAAGCGTGGAAGACGCAGGCAGGGTGCCCCTGACGGCGGCATCGATCCTGCCGGCGGCGAGAGCCTTGATGAGGGCGACCTCCGGCTGCTCCGCCTCGACGACCGTAACCGCATCTCCGAACAAGTCAGCAGTCCCGGGGCGGGAAAAAAGGATAAGGTTAACCTCCTGGCCGACCGCCCGGACAGTCGAGAGGATCTTCGCATCAGGGGATGCCGCACCAAGCCCGACCGTTACCGGCATGCCCCTCCTTCAGTGAAGATCTGCATGATGCCGTTCTGGTCCAGGTCAAAGACCTGTGTCTCCCGGCCCAGGTACCTGACGGTCAACCTCCGGCCGCCGTTAACCACCCCGATAGGGGCTGCAGTGATGCCGACATCAACAAACCGGCGGCAGACCTCCTCCACGTTCTCCTCTTTCACAGTCAGGATGAACCCCATGCCGGGATACATGCGCACCCACTGCTCGAAGGAAAGGCCGAGCGCGGAGAGGTCCGGCCGGGGTATCGCCTCAAGATCGATCACCGCCCCCTTCTCGCTCACCTCAAGGAGCATGCCGAGAGTCCCGATGACACCCGGGTTGCTGATATCCTTGCCAGCCGTTACCAGGCGCTCCTTCCCGAGATCCTCCATCACCCGGATCTGGGCCCGCACCACCTCTGCCGACTTCATCGTGACCGAGTCCCAGTTGAAACAGCATGACGGGTGAACCCGGCCGTCGAGGTCTATCGCCGCGACCACGCAGTCACCCTCCTCTGCCGTATCCGAGAAGATGAGCTGGTCTATCCTGGCCGTCCCGAGGATCGCCACATCCACAACGCTGTACGGCGTCTCCGGGTGCAGATGGCCACCCACGATCGGGACGCCGAACTGCGTGGATGCAGCGACCATGCCCCGGGTCACCTCGTCGCGGATCAGGTTGTTCGTGACGGAGAGGATATCGACCATAGCAACAGGTCTTCCTCCCATAGCAGCGATATCATGAACGTTCACGAGCACGGCACAGTATCCTGCCCAGAACGGGTCTGCCTCCATGAGCTTGCTCCAGATGCCGTCTGCCGCGAGCAGCAGGGCATCCTCCCCATTATGCCGGATGACCGCAGCGTCCTCACCGAACGAAGCGACAACATCAGGGCTCTCGATCCGGAGAGACCGGACCATATCTCCGATCGCCTTCTTCCGGGTAACGCCTTCGTATTCCCTGACAGCCTGTGCTACCGTATCGGTGGAGCAATCCTTCACCACAAGAACACCAACACTCCGCTTTTCCTTATGGTATTCTGCCTCATCAGAGATAATGTATTTGATTCACCAGTATTATGCACTCTGCTCCGGAAGCCGATTGCAAGCGCCATTGCGCGCCCGGTCCGGATCGGAGAGAAGCCCCCGGCAGACGTCCGGCCGGAGAACAGCGGCGCTTCGTGCAGGATCTCCCCTGGATCTTCTGCGTCCGCACCGGGGTTGTATTTTTGATGCGTCGCGTCACATAGATCTGTATGGACTGGGTGGAGAAGTACAGGCCACAGCGCCTTCAGGACGTTGTGGGGAACTCCGGCGCCGTCAGGCAGATGTACGAGTGGGCGCGGGACTGGTCGCGGCAGAAGAAGCCGCTGATCCTGTACGGGAAACCCGGTATCGGCAAGACATCAAGCGCTCACGCCCTTGCCAACGACATGAACTGGGAGGTGGTGGAGCTGAACGCCTCCGACCAGCGGACCAAATCGGCCCTCGAACGGGTGGCGGGCTCGGGTTCCACCACGGCCAGCCTCTCCGGCGCGAGCCGCAAACTCATCCTTCTGGACGAGGCCGACAACCTGCACGGGCAGGCGGACCGGGGCGGGGCGAAGGCGATCGTGGAGATCATCGCGGCGTCGCAGCAGCCGATCATCCTGATAGCAAACGATTACTACTCCCTCTCAAGAGACATCAAAGCGGCCACGGAGCCGGTGCAATTCCGGGCGCTCCAGGCCCGCTCGATCGTCCCCCGCCTCCGCCAGATCTGTGCCGCAGAGGGTGTGACGTGCGATCCGCTCGTGCTCGATGATATCGCCGGCCGCGCCGGCGGCGATATGCGGGCCGCGGTGAACATGCTCTACGCCGCAGCCATCGGGAAGGAGCACCTCGCGACGGGTGACGTTCACACTTCCGCAAAGGACGAGCGATCCACGATCTTCGAACTCGTCGGCGGGGTCTTTAAGGGACGGAGGGACGCTGACCTGCTCCGCATGGCGGTGGAGGTCGAGGATACCCCCGACACCATCGAACAGTGGCTCGAAGGGAACATCGACCATATGCCCGATCTCGCCTCCCGGGCAAAGGGCTACGCCTGCCTATCGAGGGCGGACGAGTATATCGGCCGGACATACCGGCGGCAGTACTACACCCTCTGGCGGTACGCAAGCGCCGTCATGCTCATCGGCGTCGCCGACGCAGCCGGTGGGCACGGCGTCCACGGCCGTATCATGCCGCCATCGCGCTGGCAGAAGATGGGAG
>JALNXI010000245.1 GCA_023230425.1 Methanoculleus sp.
CACTCCGGGTTTGAAAAGATTTATACGGGCCTGATGGCGAACCATAGTCCCATGACGAAGAGATCAATCGGTCCACGGACCCTCCTCTATCCCCACCCCGCTCTGATCATCGGGACCTACGACGCCGACGGCCGGCCGGATGCCATGGTCGCCGCATGGGGTGGTATCTGCTCATCCAGCCCCCCGGCGGTGGCGGTCTCGGTCCAGAAGGTCCGGCAGACTTACGAGAACCTTATGCGTGAACGCGAGTTCACGGTCAGCATACCCTCGGTGGACTACGTGAAGGAGGCGGATTACTTCGGTATTGTCTCAGGCCGGGATACGGACAAGTTTGCCGCCACCGGGCTCTCGCCGGTGAAAGGCGACCAGGTGAACGCTCCGTATGTCGGGGAGTTCCCGGTCGTTCTCGAGTGCCGGCTTCTCCAGACGGTCGAGGTCGGTGTGCACACCCAGTTCATCGGCGAGATCCTGGACGTGAAGGTGGACGAGAGCGTCCTCGGCGATGATGGCAAACCCGATATCGGAAAGATCCGGCCGTTTGCCTACGACTCGATGCGGCAGGAGTATTACGGGTTCTCCGGCGTGCTCGCGAAGGCGTTCTCGGCGGGGAAGGAACTCAAATATTAACTTTTTTCGGATTTGCGCGGTATCCCCGTCTCCTCATCACCCCGAGCTCCGCCGGATCCCGGTTGAGAACGCATCCGGGATCGTTGCACCTCTGGCACCTAACCCGTCACCGCCGGTGATCCCGCTTCGCCTCGACCCACCGCTTTCTCTTCCCGCACCGTTCGCACCGCTGCTCCCACTCGATGACGTTCGACGAGTACTCGTCGTAGCCTCGCTTCCTGCCCCACTTGTGGAGCCCGATTCTGCAGAGGATGAGCCCGATTGTCGCCATGGTGTCCCAAAGAGTGTTCGTCCTTCTGGCTGGATGAACGTTGCTCTCTCTCGGCAAGCGGTATTTAGGCCGATATTCAAGTGAATCACGCCTGAAAAGGTTTTTATCCTATAATGTCGGAGCCTCTACTATCCAACGGCAGAACGGAGATATTTATGGCGTTTATTTACTATGGGCAGGGAGTATCGTCCCTTTACCAGGATTTTGTAGAGCGGCTGATGTCGCAGCTCGCGCTCAGGGGCACGGAGATCACGCACCAGAATATCGGGGATACGTCTTCGAGGATGGATATCCGGCATACCGGTGAGCAGGGAAAGATGGAGATCATTGTTGACCGGGAGAACGTCCGGGTGAGTTATTCCGTCGACCGGGAGCGAAAGGAGGTCAAAAAAGGGCTCGCGGGAGCCATCGCCGGGGCCGGCCTCGGCGGTCTCCTCGGCGGCATCATCCGGGGCGATCGGGATATCGGCGACGTCCTCGGCGGTGCGGCGGCCGGTGGGGCATATGGGGCATACGACGGCTATGAGTCATCCCGTGAGGAGCGGACCGCGTTTGCCGAGGTGCTTGCGGAGGCGGTCAGGGACGTGGAGGACGAACTCCAGGCGATCATCGAAGGGCAGGAGGAGGCCCGGGAGGCCCTTCGCGAGCGCGGCCGGCAGAAGCGGGAGGAGGATACGGCCCGGACCGAAGAGTTGCGCGAACTCTTAGAGGACCTCTACGGTGACCTCCTCGCCGTCCAGGAGGAGGTCGAACTTGCGGCCGTCGAGGGGCAGGATGTCAGGAAGCCCAGAGCGCGGACGGACCGGGCCGAGATCCTCTACCGTGAGGCGGAAGCGGCACTCGAAGGTGGCGACCATGCCGTCGTGAAGGCAAAGGTGAAGGCCGCGCGTGCGATGGTTGAGGGCGCAGAGGACCTCCTCGCAAGGATCGGGGAAGAATAAGATTCGCCGGGGAAGACCGGGATATCCCGGCCTCTTCCCTCACGGTATAATCTCGCAGCTGTTGTACTTCCTGTGGGCGAAGTCCTCCATCCGGATCGTTCCCGTATCCATGAGGGCCCGGACCTCCGGGAGCGCCGCCGAGAGCGCCTCATAGAGATTCTCCACCGTCCCGCAGACGATCCTTCGCCCTTCTTCCGGCCAGGGGCGGGTGATGTTTGAGTAGAGGCACCGCCCGCCGCAGAAGTCGAGGAGACCGCACTCCGTGCAGGGGCTCCCCACGGTCGTCACCGGGAGGTGGAGCGGGTCGGCGGTCTCGACGTGCCCGACATAGTAGTCCTTCATACCGACCATGATAGGACAGGGGGCGATATGCCCGTCGGTCATGATGCTGTAGTTCGCGTGGCCGCACCCGCACCGGAGCATGCTCGGCCGTGATAAAAGCATGTCCTGCATGGGGTCCATGAAGGGGTACCACCGGAGCACCCGGCCCTCCGTCCGCATCGTCTCCACCCAGAACGCGACGAGCGATCTGATGCCGGGGTTGTAACTCCCCTTGACCCACGCGGCGTAGTCCCGCATATGGTAATCGTTCCAGAAGTTCGCGTCCATCTGCCAGTGGACGGCGGGAAACGAGAAGCGGTCGTTCTCCGTGAGGTAGCGGACGGCCTCAACAATATCGGTATCCTCGGTCACCGTCATCCGGGCGATCACCTCGCCGGTAAAGCCGCCCGCTGCGAGGTTCCGGAGGTTTCCGGTGACCCGGGCAAACGTCCCTTCCCCCCGGTGGGCGTCGGTGAGCCTCTCGGGGCCGTCGATTGAGACCAGGACCGTGTCGAAGCGGTTCGCGGTCGCGGGTTCGAGACGGTTGAGGAGGGTGCCGTTGGTGTGCAGGATCAGCGCCGATACCGGGGCTTCGCGGGCGACATCGCGGACGAGATCGATGGCGAGCAGGGGTTCACCGCCGTAGAGGGTCAGCACGGCGTCGGGGTCCTTTTCGAGGAACCGGTAGAGGTCGGGAAGATCGACATCGAGGTCCACCGGGAGGTCTTCGTCGATGGCGATATCGGGCAGTTCCGGAGGATCGACGGTGAACGCCTTCCCCCGGCAGTAGGTGCAGCAGAGGTTGCAGTTATCGGTCAGGATGAGGTGATAGTACACGGAAAGTCTCTTACTATTTGGGGGGCC
The DNA here is from genome assembly GCA_023230425.1 of Methanoculleus sp. Classification (GTDB taxonomy): domain Archaea; phylum Halobacteriota; class Methanomicrobia; order Methanomicrobiales; family Methanoculleaceae; genus Methanoculleus. Next base: position 3,025 of record JALNXI010000245.1, read on the forward strand.
GGATGAAAAAAAGGTGAGGATACGGGACCTCCCCGCTGTTTCGTAGAGGGTTTCGGCGGGGCTTTTTGGGCGCCCGGCAGGGAGATCGCGGGGAAGGGGCACTCCCCGGGTTTCACAACTCGACAAACTCTTCTTTTGTAAGGCGGGCCTGCTTCAGGATCGAGAGGAGCGTCCCCCTGGGAACGGGGTCGCGACGGGGAACAATAACAAGCAGTTTGTTTCCATCGTCCCCTATTTTGTAGAGGGCGACATGGCTTCCCTTTCCCCGATGAGGAGCATAGTCGAATCCAATCGCCCTCAGTTTCCTTATGACATCTTCGGAAGAGACCAGAGGCAACTTCGTCATGCCTCGACCTCGATGACCGAGGTGAACTTATGTCGTGATGTCAGGATCGGCTCAAGATCCTCCAATATCCCTAGTTCTCTTGCATTTTCAAGGTAGAGTTCGATCGCTTCCCGGATATTGTCGAGCGCCTCCTCCGGCGTATCGCCGCAACTGGCAACCTCGAGTTCCTGGCATTTTGAGACGTACACCCCTTCCTCTTCCCAGATCAGAACTGTTAGTCGCACCTTCGCCAATTAAATCACCTTCAATTACTACACAATTCATCAACCTGCTATAATACTCTTCTTCTCGTAGGGAGATTTGGGTAGTTCACGGTGAGCAAGTCATGGTTCTTTGAGCAATTCGAGGTAGTGCCCTACGAAACAACTGGTCATCTGAGATCCCATCCTGGTGTTCCCGCTTGCATGCAATCCGGGGCACGGCTTTCCCCTGGGTATCGCCATGA
>JALNXI010000246.1 GCA_023230425.1 Methanoculleus sp.
GTGATCGATCCCCCTGTGACAATGGGAGGCTTTGCGGGTCCCCTATATAGCATTTCTGTCACAATCCTCTACACGTCAGGGCGCCGGGACCGATTCCGGGTCTTCGCGATCGGCGGATCGCAGAGCGACCTGCTGTGCAGGTTCCTCGAATCAGGATTTGAAAGAAAAGAGATGGGCGTTCAGACCCGCGCGATCCGCCCGACGGCTTCCTTCAGGTTCGCCATCGATGTCGCGTAGGAGAGCCGGAGCCAGCCCGGGGTGCCGAACGCCGTCCCCGGGGTGACCGCCACGTGGGCGTCATGGAGCCAAGAGCGGGCGATCGCCATGTCGTCGCCCTCGACGTTGACGTAGGCGTAGAACGCACCGTCCGCCGGAGCAGTGGCGTAACCGAGGTCGCGGAGCGCCGGGATGATGTAGTCGCGCCGGCGCTCGAACTCACGGCGCATCGCTTCGACACAGTCCTGGCTGCCCCGGAGCGCGGCGACCGCCCCGAACATAGCAAACGTCGTCGGGTGCGATATGGTGTGCTGCTGCACCTTCTCCATCTGCCGGATGACCGCTCGCGGAGCGACCGCGTAGCCGATCCGCCATCCGGTCATCGCGTAGGCCTTCGAGAACCCGTTGATGGTGATCGTCCGCTCCGCCATATCCCCGAGGGAGGCGATCGATACCGGCTCCTTCCCGTAGACCAGTTTCTCGTAGATCTCGTCGGAGAGCGCGAAGAGGTCGTGGTCCCGGCAGATGTCGGCGATCAGACGGATTGAGTCTGCATTCAGCACCGCGCCGGAGGGGTTCGAGGGAGAGTTGACCACAATCATCCTCGTCCGGGGGCCGACGGCCTCAAGAAGGGTGTCGTCGACCTGGAAGGTCTCAGGGGAGAGGGCGTGATGCCGGACATCCGCGCCCGCGATCCGGGCGCAGGGCTCGTAGGAGACCCAGGAGGGGTCGAGGATGAGCACCTCGTCCCCGGGGTTCAGTACAGCCTCCATCGCCTCGTAAATGGCATCCTTCGCCCCACAGGTGACGATCACCTCATCCTGCTTTGCGGCAAACCCGTTCTCCTGCGTGATCTTCTCGGCGATAGCACCCGTCAGTTCCGGGATACCGGCGCTCGGCGCGTAGTGGGTCTCCCCGCGACGGAGGGCGTCGATGCATGCATCCTTGATGTGCTGCGGCGTATCGAAGTCCGGCTCCCCGATGGAGAGGCTGATGACATCGACGCCTTCCTGCGCCATCCGCTTCGCCGCGTTCGATATCTCGATGGTTGCGGAGGGGGGAATGCCCGCAATCTTCTCCGATAGGCTCCTCATCCCAATCGCTGGACCATCTTCACGGCCGACTCGACGGCACGCTTGGCGTAGTCTATACGCTCGGTCGCTTCCATCCGGGTCATCCCCGGCCCGGATATGCCGAGAGAGACGGGCTTGTCGTACTCGAGGGAGAGATCAATGATCTTCCGGGCGGCATGCTGGACCACGATCTCGTCGTGCTGGGTAGCACCCTCGATGACGCACCCGATGGTGACGACCGCATCGACGTTCCCGGCTTTGAGCATCTTCTTGATGGCAAGCGGCATATCGTAGGCGCCGGGGACGTAGACCGTCTCGGTCACCTCCGCACCGAGGAAGTTCGCGTGTTCCCGGGCCTCGATCTCCATCATATAAGTGATGTCACGGTTGAACTCCGCGACGACAAATCCAAGTTTCATCGTCATTCCAATCAATCCTTGTGGTACTACTCGCACCGGATACTGATAATCCTCACTTTTTGTGTTAGAGGCGTGCGGGCCCGACGTCCTCGAACCCCTGCCGCTGGCCGGTCCCGGCGAGTTTCTCGAGATCCTTCGGGTAGAGCGCAAGCCTGACGGCGTTTGCGGCATGTTCTCGCGTCCGCTGCTCCATCAGCCAGGCAAGTTCCTTTGCGTCCCCTGCCTCGTCCTCGTGGACAAAGACCTCGATGATGTGTTTATTGGTCAGAAGCTGGCAGAGGATGAGGCCCTGAGAGGCCTCGTGGGCGCAGACCTTGTCCTTCTCGGCTCGCCCGGGCATCCCGAGCGCCATCACGAGGTCGCACCCCCGCTCATCAATCAACTTCTTGCACGCCACCGGGAGGTCCTTGATGCCGGGGACGACGTAGCGCTCAAGTCCCACACTCGCGTGCTTACGGATCTCGTCGATGGCGATCCTGCCCATGTCCACCCGGGCAAACGTGGTATCGGCGATCCCGATCTTCATCCGAGAAGCACCCCGGCGGCCGCCTCGACGCCGTCGCCGGCCTCAAATCCGGACTTTCTGAGGGTATACTGGATGGCTGCAAGGGTAGCGAGGATCTCCTGCGCCCCGACACCGCCCATCGTACCGATACGGAAGATCTTGCCTTTCAGGTGGTCCTGGCCGCCGGCGATCTCGATGCCGAACTTCTTGACAGTTCCCCGGAGGTCCTTGTCGGTGATGCCGCCCGGGATCCGCATGGCGGTCGCAGTATTCGAGTAGGCGTGGTGTGCATCCAGCGTCGGGAAGAGGTCGACGCCCCATCCCTTCGCCGCGGCACGGACGGCGTCGGCCATCCGGCGGTGGCGGGCGATCCGGGCGGGGATGCCCTCTTCCTCGATCATCTTACACGCCTCGTGCAGCGCGAGGAAGAGTGGGACCGCCGGGGTGTAGGGAGTCTCCATCGAGGTACCGCTCCCGCTCTTCCGGTAAGCGGCCATGTCGAGGTAGAAGGGGCGCTTCTCCGATATCCGGTCCCAGGCGCGGTCGCCGACAGCGATGGCGGCGAGGCCAGCCGGGGCGGCGAGGCACTTCTGCGAGCCGACGACGGCGATGTCCACGCCCCATCTGTCCATCTGAACGTCGTCGCCCCCGATGGAGGTGACCCCGTCCATGATGAAGAGCGCGTCGTGTTTCCGGGCGAGTTTGCCGACCTCAGGTGCGGGGTTCCTGATACCGGCGCTCGTCTCGTTGTGGACCATGGTGACGACCTCAGCCCCGGCCTCGAGTTCCCGTTCCAGGCCTGCAAGGTCGAGCGGCGTCCCCCACTCAGACTCAAGGACGGTGACGTTGCCGTAGCGCTCTCCGATCTTCGCGAAGCGGTCGCCGAACTTGCCGTTTACGAGCGAGACTATCCGTTTATCCCGCGCGAAGTTGGCGACGCCAGCCTCCATCCCGGCGCTTCCCGAGCCGCTGATGATGTAGAGTTCATTCTCGGTGCCGAAGAGGGTCTTTAGTATCCTGGCGCAGTCCGCATACGCAGCCCCAAATTCGGGACCGCGGTGGTTGATAGCCTGCCGCGTCATGGCGGCACGTACCCGTTGCGGGATGGGTACCGGCCCGGGGATCATCAGGAGTGGTTCGTGTTCCATGCTAGATCAATCCATAGCATCTCATCGGGACAGAGATACTGTTCCTGGAAGGAACTTGGATGCGGATTCATATCAACCTCTCCACCATGCGGTACCGGCAGGGAGTCGCTATCAAGTCAACTACCCCCCGCTAACGCAGGGGGCTTGCAGCTGGGGCCCCTTGCGGGGCACAGGGCTGCACTTTAATCGGTGCGAAGGTTGACGGTTCAAAAGTCGTCCTTATTCGCACGGGCCGGTTGACGCGGCCACTACCGATTATCCGTGGCACCACGGAATCACCGGCTACCTTTCGCAAATGGTTCAGAGCGCCGTTGACGTCGGCGTTGATCAGGGTGCCCAGAGCACTCCGGTACAGCCCGCGCCGGATCCGCCGTTTCCTTCCGTAGGGGGGTTTGCGGATCGGATCGAGGTTGAGAGCATCGACCTGCGAGGTGTAGGCTTCCGAGTGGG
>JALNXI010000375.1 GCA_023230425.1 Methanoculleus sp.
GGGCAGGAGCAGGAGATCTCCTTTTTTGGCCCTGATATTCTCAATGGTGATACCCGGTGTCAACTTCAATCCGCCCATCGTCGTTATAGTGTCCAGGGATTTCCCGCACAGGACGACATCGTACTTCAGCGACGGGGCTTTGAGGTACCTCCCGGAATGGAGTTCGCCAAGGGCATGGCCGGTTTCCCAGTCGGAAAGCATATCAAGGATATAGAGATAGAGTGTCGGCATTTGGCATCACTACGCCATCAACACTTGGCGGGACGGGATATCAATTTTACTTCCCGGAATTACCGGCGATTTAAAAAAAAGTGCTCTGTTGAAATCCGAAACTAAAAGGGGTAGACCGACGACCGAAAGATCTAAAGTACAGTGTCTCCTTCATTTGATGTGTGGTCAAATAGAAAGGAGACAATTAAAATATCGGCGAGCCGGAATATCAGGTTTATCCAAGCCGCAATGTCGGTCATAAAGTCGACTCACCTCAAGCCCTATCCTGCAAGTATAACATTTCCTCAAAACGTCAATCTCGGTTGATACCGGACAACAGGTTATTACCGGATTCGTTGCCTCGAAAAGCCGGGTTCATGATACTCGGCATGTAGAGAAACTACTCAGGCAATGCCACAATCTCCGGAAATCCGATTGTTATGTCATGGATCGGGGATACGGCTCTGAAGCCATTCGCCGGCTGATCCGGGAAATCCTTCATGCCAATTCAGTTATCCCTCTCCGGTCCTGGAATGCTGACTTCGTTGGTGAGAGTACCGACAGGGAATGGCCACTCGGTTCAATGACATCATCTACCCTCGACGACAACTCGTTGAAAACAAATTCTCTGTCTTGAAAAGAAAATTCTCCGGGGATCTCAAAGCAAGAAAATTTCTCATCCAGACGAAAGAAATCGCCAGAAAAATGATTGTCCGTAACCTCCACAGATTCTTACAATTTCTCATCGTGGAGGTTTTCTACAGTGCACATTTTTCCGCTCATTTTAAGCATCTGCGGTCAACAATCGCTACGCGGTTACTATTCATACGGATTACCCAGGCGAAGGGACACAGGGCGGTACAGGCGGTGGTTTTAATAAAGAATAAGCCCATGCAGCCGGATCAAGAATGAAACCAATCCGAACTGTGGGCGTGCTCATCGGCGCCTTTGTTGCATCTCTGGGTCTGCTCTGGTTTCTCCAGGGCATAGCAATTATCGAGATGCGTCCGATACTCTGTGTCGCGGATTGTGAGCCTGTCATGGGCGGCTCACCTGTCTGGACCGCGGCCGGGGTGGTTGCGTTCATCGTCGGGGTTGGTGTCGCTTTGTTCAGTGCGAGACGCGGGGGAAGATAAACGAATAATGGAATGCCACGATGACAGACCTTTGTTAGAGAAATAAAATGAGGCTTTCGGGGCGGGGCGGCCGACCCTCACGCCCTCTCTTCCACCCGGACCTTCAGCCCCTCGTTATCGACCGTCGTGGCGATCGCGATCCGGAGGCCGGCTTTTTCGAGTATCGCCGCCACTTCCTCCTCCGACCGGTCGGTGATGACCGCGATCGACGGGCCGACCGAACTCATCCCGACGAACTCGAGGCCGGCGTCCCGGAGCGCCGCCATGTAGCGGTAGATCTCGAACCCGTGGTGCTCCACCTCGGCACGCTTCGAGCCCCGGAACTCGATCTCCCAGATGACATCGCCGGCTTTCCTGAGATCGCCGCGTTCCAGCGCCGGGATGAGGTCCATCAGGACAAGGTAGGACTTCAGCTCCCGGTCGCGGTAGTCGAGCGTCCGGGCCTTGTTCATCAGGAGGTCGAACTCCTTCTCCCCCGCCGACGAGACGCCGGATGCCGGGATGGCGATGTAGGCTCGTTTGCCCTCAGCAAACGCATGCCGGTAGACGAGCGTCAGGTCGTCCCCCATCACCGCCATCCCGCCGTGGGTGCTCGCGGCAGGCCCGACACCGGTCTCGAACCCGAACGCGACGTTCCCGGCCTCCGTCTCCTCGACGAAGTTGCAGCCGAGGAGGATGCGGAGCTCATCTGAGGTCAGGGGCGAGCCCACGGCAGTGTTGAGGGCGTGTGCGACCGCCGTCAGGATGGTGCTCGTCGAACCGAGCCCGACATGCTCATACCGGTGGTCGTGCGCAGAGATCTTGAAACCGCCCGTATACCCGACGACCTGCCGGAAGGCCTCCACAAAGTGCCGGAGGATCGGCTTTCGGGTGTAGTCGATCTCGATCCCTGAAGGTGTGCACTCGACCTCGGCGGTGCAGTAGACGCCGATAGCAAACCCGATCCCTCCCCCCCCGGGGCGATCGGGAGAGAACCGGTTCATATCGAGCACCGTGAGGTGGATCCTCGCCGGGGCGCGAACGACGACGGTGCCGGCCACCGGGCTGAGCCGGTAGTCCTTCTGGAGGCCGCACGGCCGGATATGCTCGCCAGGGGAGAAGGAGGTGAACTCGTACTCGACGAGGTCGAGGTCACCGCCCCGGATCTTCATTATAGCCATTGTGTCACTTCGCTTTCAGCGTGTACGGTCAAAGAAGATATCCTTTCCCGATGCCCGGAGCGGGATGCCGTAGACGACGCCGCAGCCGTCCAGCCACCCGAGCGAGAGCGCCCCGACGCCGACCGAGTACATGACCCGGTTGTC
>JALNXI010000247.1 GCA_023230425.1 Methanoculleus sp.
CACCAGAGCCAGATAATGGAAATCTTCTCCCCAGGTTATTGTTTGTCATGAACGCGGGTTGGTGCGCAACGTAATTCGGTCGGATCCTCTGAGATCAATTATCAGGTATATGCTGGAGCACTACCGACGTCGCCCGGTGCTGGCTTCGGTCGAGGAGACGAGAGAGAAAGCACCTTGAGGCGACTGGATATCCGAGACCTCCGGCCGCCCCGGGACCAACTGTTAATTATCGGTGATTCCTTTCGCGTCAGGGTTTTTTCCTGCTGCCGTACCCGGTTCGATCAGGGTAACGAATCCGGTATGGTGGTGCTTTCCTGCCGACTGTGACGCTCTCCGGATATAGGCCTTCATAATATCTGTCCGGGTGATGAATCCAGAGAGCCTCCCCGGGTCATCTGCCGGAACAACGGGCAGATGATGAATATCATGCTCGACCATAAGATTCAGGGCATCGCGTAACGTACAGGCGTGATGAACGGTGAATACCCGTGAACTCATGAGTTTCTTCACCGGCAACTCATCGTTCATATGGTTATCTCGGATATCATTGAGAGCGATGATGCCGACCAATTTCTCCTCTCTGTCAAGTACAGGAAATCCGTTGTGCAGTGTCTCGTCGATGAGGTGCAGCACCCGCCCGATCTTGTCATCGGGCGATACGGCAATGATCCGGTCACGGGGCACCATGACATCACCCACAGGAATATCCTGGAGAATTTCAACCATGTACTCATCCCGGTGAGCAGCCGACCGGGATCGGTTCTGCACCTGCTCACGGAAGATAGTGGACTGACCAATGAGAAGTACCGCGACCGACACTGCGCCCATCGCCGGCACGAGCAGGGATAAGTCGCCGGTCATCTCCACGACCATGATCATTATCGCGATCGGTGCGTGGGAGATCGCACCGAAGAGAGCGATCATCCCGATGACGATGAAGACCGGCACCGATTCGGCAGGCACAATCCCGGGGAGCGCGAGATGCAGCAGGGATCCTAAAGCGCCTCCCGTAACTCCGCCGATCACCAATCCCGGTGCGAAGATACCCCCGCTCCCCCCGGAGCCGATGGTGAGCGACGTCGTCAGGATCTTCGCAAACGGGAGGAAAAGCAGCACCCCGATTGGGAGCATGTTATAGAGCGCGAGTTGTGTAAAGCCGTATCCGGTTCCGATGCTGCCGATCCCGACGAGTGCCGCTTCGGGGGAGATAGCCGCAAGAGCAAGGACGAACATGCCGGTGAGAAATGCCCCGGTAAGGGGCCTGAAGTGATTTGGGAGGTTGAAATGGCTGAATACTTCTTTAAAAACCCTGCTTGCCCCATAGAAGGTATTTATGTAGATCAGGCCGACCGCCGTCGAGACCACGCCGAGGAGAATGAAGAGAGGGATCTGAGAGACGTTCCAGGAGGTTTCCCAGAGGCCAAAGACCGGTTCAAAACCTTCAACCAGACCGAAGATGGAATATCCGATGACAGACGCCAGAAACGCAGGAACAATCACTTCGGTTTCAAAGTCTTGTTTGTAGAGGATCTCCGCAGCGAGGATTGCCCCTCCCAGCGGAGCCATAAAGATCGTGCCGATTCCGGCGCCAACACCGGTGGCGATAGCAAGCCTCCGCTCACGTGCGGAGAGGCCTAAAAGATCGGCGGTGATCGAACCGAAACCGGCTGATATCTGTGCAGTCGGCCCTTCACACCCGGCACTTCCCCCCGTCGAGATAGTCAGGATGGCAGAGAGCGCTTTGACGAGGGGGACGCGCCGGCGTATCCGTCCCTCCCCATGAAACGCCTTTATTGCCGCATCGGTCCCGTGGCCTTCCGCCTCCGGAGCAAAGGTGTAGACCAGGAGGCCGGAGAGGAGACCTCCGAAACAGATGACGGGAAGAATCATCCAGAGATGCTCGGGAGGAGCCCATTGGCTGATCTCCTGGAGGGTCTGCCCTTCCTCGGGGAGGTGGAACCCGACGATGCCTTCCATGAAAAACGCAGTTCCTAATTTCAGCCCTTCGAAAAAGAACAGAGCGCCGAGGCCGGAGATGAGCCCGACAATGATAGCGATAAGTATGATCCTCCTGTAGGGAGTGACGGTTTCCTCGATCTGCATGGGATATGAAGTGTATCTGTTTAACCGGTTATTAAATATGGTTGAATGTGGTTGACTTCATGCGGCTGCTGCGGTGAAGAGTTGCGCATCGCCCGCCTATCGAGATCGCGAGGGCCGGGCGATTGGTGCGTGGAGAACGGTCTCCGTAAAAGAGGGCACGGAGTGCCTGCGCCGGACCCAGGAGCGGGCCTCCCGGCGCATCAGGTGCTGCTCCTGCGTCAACTGTAGCGTAAAGAAGGATTGTCCGGTCGAGTCGGGCGTGATCCCGCCGCCGTTCACACTTCATCCGATCCGGCGTGCACTCATCTCCGACTCTTGCGTCAACCTGCGGCCGGTGCGAGGAACTCTGCCGATTCTCCCCCAATAGGGTTAAATCGATGCGCATACAACGGAGTGTCATGAAGGTGTGCATAATGTGCGGAGGGGAGGGCACACGGCTCCGCCCCCTCACATTCGGGCGTCCTAAACCCTGTATTCCGATCGTCAACAAACCCTCGATCCAGCACCTGGTCTCACACCTCTCCAACCTCGGGTTCAACGACGTGGTCATAACGCTCGGTTACATGAGCGACGCGATCGAGGAGGCGCTCGGGGACGGGTCGCTCTTCGGGGTCAACGTCACCTATGTCCACGAAAAGACGAAACTCGGGACGGCGGGGAGCGTCAAGAACGCCCAGAAATACCTCGAGGAGCAGCCGTTCCTCGTCGTCGGCGGCGACCATGTGGTGGACCTGAACCTGCTCGAGTTCTACCGCGAGCACCTCACCAACGACTCGATCACCACTATCGGGCTGATCAGCATCGACGACCCGACCGAGTACGGTATCGCCGAGATCGATGCAAATTACCAGATCAAGCGGTTCAAGGAGAAGCCGGCCCCGGGAGAGATCTTCTCGAATCTCGCAAGCACCGGGATGTACGTCTGTGACCCTGATATATTCGACCATATCCCTGCCGGTGAGAAGTTCGATTTCGCCCGGAACCTCTTCCCCGAGCTCATGGCGGAGGGCCACGTCCTGAAGGCCTGGCTTGCCCGCGGCAACTGGTCCGACGTCGGGAGCCCCCGGTCGCTCCGCGAGGCGGAGCGGTGGAAACTGCAGGAGATCGGGTTCACCAATATATCAGGCGACCTCTATATCAAGGGCGCCCGTATCATGGGCCCCGCCCAGATAGGGAGCTGCGTCTCGGTTGCGGCGAACTCCCGGGTGATCGGACCGGTCTCGATCGGCGCCGGGACGATCATCGAGGAGAACGTCGTCATCGGGCCGTATACCAGCATCGGGGAAGGGTGCATCATCAAGAACAGCGCCAAGATCTTCTCGTCATCCATCTACAACCGGGTGGTGATCGGCAGGGACAGCACCATCAGCGGGAGCATCATCGACAATGATACGTTCATCGGCAGCGGGTGCAACATCGAGCACGACACGGTCATCGGACCGCATGTGGTGCTGAAGAGCGGCGTGGTCGTCCATTCCGGGACCCGGCTCTGGCCGGAGGTCATCATACCGGAGGGGACGGTGGTCAAGGAGCATATCTTAAACGAGGACTACGACACCCGGACCGAAGGCTCCTAGTGTATCGATTCCAAAATAACAGACCATATCAGGCCTTCGTCCCCTCCCCTATGAAGCGCTCCCCTCCGTCCCCCCCACCCCCACCCCCGCCCGCGCTTCGCGCTCCTCCCCCGCCCCCTC
>JALNXI010000248.1 GCA_023230425.1 Methanoculleus sp.
ATCTGGCTATAAAGTATCCCGGGCGGGGTGAAAGTGAACGGACCAGGGGGGGCAATGCATCCCCACGGCTCAAGCCGGGGGCTTGCCGGCACCCCTTGAACCCTGGATCTGTAATTCAATCTCAAGATCCTCTGCTCGTACCCATCACCCCTTTTCCCGGGTCCCCGGGACCCTGACCACAAAACACTCATTATAATTAGTGACAAATATAGAGGAGAGGAGTGTAAACAATTTGTCTGCGATTCCGAAGGAGGAGTATCTGTTCAAGTGCACCTCGGCCTGTGCGGGGTGCAGCTCTTCCCTGTGTCTGCGCTACGTGCTCAAAGCTGCCGGCCCGGATTCCGTTCTGGTCGTGCCCGCCTGCTGCACCAGCGTCATCCAGGGGATATACCCCGGCACGGCGATGAACGTGCCCGTATATAACATAGCATTTGCCGCAGCCGCCGCCTGCGCTTCCGGCTTGAGCAACGCTCTCGCGGCGCTTGGGAAAGAGACCAACGTCATCGTCTATGCGGGTGACGGCGGAACGGTTGATATCGGGATTCAGGCACTCTCCGGCGCTTTTGAGCGTGGAACTGATTTCCTCTACATCTGCTACGACAACGAGGCATACGGCAACACCGGCATGCAGCGGTCGGGCTCGACGCCGCTCGGGGCACGCACCACTACAACCCCCGGCGGCAAGCCCACGGCCAAGAAGGACCTCGACCGGATCGTCGAGGCGCATAACCCCCCCTACATGGCGACCGCCTGCAGCGCCTACCCTCTTGACCTCTACAAGAAGGTGAAGAAGGCGCTCTCGATTCCGGGGCCGAAGTTTATCCATATCCTGGCACCGTGCCCGCCGGGGTGGCGCTACCCCACAGAGAAGACGGTCGAGATGGGGAAACTGGCGGTGAAGACCGGGACGTGGGTCCTCTACGAGCGTGAGTTCGGGAAACTCACGATCAACGGTCCGTCAAAGGCTGCGATGAAGCGGCCCGCGCCCCTGGAGGAGTACATCAACGGCCAGGGCCGGTTCAAGAACCTGAGCCCTGAGGTCATGGACGAGATGCGGCAGCAGGTGGAACACAACATCCAGCGCCTTTCCCGCGAGGAGGCCGGCATATGCTGACGATCGCGACCGGCAACAAGGCGGTAGCGGCCGCGGTGAAGGCCGCAAAACCGGGTGTCATCGCCGCATACCCGATCACCCCCCAGACCGAGATCGTCGAGCAGATCGCCGAGTATGTCACCGCCGGCGACCTTGCGAGCCAGTACATTCCGGTGGAGAGCGAGCACTCGGCCATGGCCGCCTGTATCGGGGCGAGCGCGGGCGGCGTGCGGACGTTCACGGCGACGAGCTCACACGGTCTCCTCTACATGCACGAGATGGTCCACTGGGCTGCGGGCGCGCGCCTCCCGATCGTCATGGCGAACGTCAACCGCGCCCTCGGGCCCGGGTGGAACACCTGGGCGGAGCACTCCGACGCCTTCTCCCAGCGCGACACGGGCTGGCTGCAGGTCTTCGTGAGCACGGTCCAGGAGGCCTACGACGCCACCCTGATGGCGTTCAAGATCGCCGAGCACGAGAACGTCCTCCTCCCGGTGATGGTCAACCTGGACGGGTTTGCGCTGAGCCACATCATGCAGTCGCTCGAGACGGTGGAGATCGGCGACTTCCTGCCCGCCTACCACCTCCCGCACGCCATCGATACAGAGAACCCTCTCGTCTACGGCCCCATGACCGGGCCGGCCGACTACTTCCGGTTCCGCTGGGATATCGAGCGGTCTATGCGCGACGCGAGAGGCGTGATCGCGGACGTCGAACGTGAGTTTGCGGAGCGGTTCGGCCGCTCCTACGGCCCCACAGAGGACTACCGGTGCGAGGACGCCGACGTCATCGTCATCGCCATGGGAACGCTCGGGAAAGAGGCGGAGGTGGCGGTCGACCGCCTCCGCGATGAGGGGATAAAGGCCGGGTCCATGCGCCTGCGCTGGTTCCGCCCCTTCCCGGACCTCGACCTTGCCGGCCGGGAGGTCGTGGTGATCGACCGCGACTACTCCTTCGGCTTTGGTGGTGTGCTGGCGCATGCCGTCAGGTCGAAGACGGGCATCGCGCCCTACAGCGTGATCGCCGGCCTCGGCGGCCAGGAAGTCACCTACAACGATATCGCGGACTTCGTCAGGAACCGGCATCCCGGTGAGGAGACCTGGTTCGGGGTGAGCGACCATGTATGAGATCAGGATTCACTCCCGGGGCGGGCAGGGCGGCGTCACCGCCGCCAAGCTTCTCGCCCTTGCTGCGTTTCGGGACGGGAAATACGCAACAGCCTGCCCGTTCTACGGGGCAGAGCGGCGCGGGGCGCCGGTCGTCTCGTTTGTTCGGATCGATGACAGACCGATCAAGATCTACAGCCAGATCCATGAGCCAGATCTCGTGATCGTGCTGGATACAAGCATCATGGACGTCGTGGACGTCCTGCAGGGCCTCAAAGGCGACGGGAAGGTCCTCCTGAACAGCGCCCACCCTCTTCCGGGGTGCAACGGGACCTGCCGTCACGTCGACCTGACCGGGATCGCGCTCGCGCAGAACCTGGTGATCGCCGGGAGCCCCATCCTCAACACCCCGGTGCTCGGGGCGCTCGCGAAGATGAGCGTCGTCACCCTCCCCTCGGTAGAGAAAGCGATCCGGGAGATGTTTGCCGACGAACGGAACGTGAAGGCTGCAGAAGCGGCGTATGAGGAGCTGAAGGTATGAGAGAGAGACTTGCGCTCAGCAGGCCCACGGAGGCCTCTTCGGGGAAGACAGGGTCCTGGCGGACGTTCCGGCCCGTGGTGGACAAGGAAGTGTGCAACGCCTGTGGGCTCTGCGCCCAGTACTGCCCGGACGGTGTCATCGACGAGGAACTCGATATCGACCTCGACTACTGCAAGGGGTGCGGTATCTGCGCAAACGAGTGCCCGAAACAGGCCATCACTATGGTGCGCGAGGAGCGCTGACCTCCTCTTCATCGATAGGACACTGGCCGATATACTCCAGGTTGAACCGGTAGAAGTGCGTGTAGCCGCAGTTCCGGCACCGGGTCGTGAAGTGGCTGCTCCCGACCACGAGGTCGTGGGAGCCGGTCACCCCGCAATTTTTGGTAGTGTCCTAATTAATCATACTTAATAATCGTATGAAAAAATACGCTCCACGTGATCCTCCGGTCAATAATGCCTTCAACCATTCCAGGTGTTGATTTTCCATCCATTTCCTTCATGAAGTTCCAGTAGAACTGGAATATTGCCAGCGCTGCTTCTAACCGGCATTTCAGTTTTGAGAAACACTTTGTTTTTCGGACGAGGCGACCGATCCGTTCTCGGAAGATGCCATTTGAATTTTCGATATCAGTCGTTTCGATCTCAGAGAGATCCGGTGATCCGATGACTATGCGTTTCAGCTTCTCAATGACTTTACCCTGCTTCCGAATCTTTATAATTTGGCCATAATTCACACAGGGGGATGCATAAAGGTCGTTTAGGGCCTCCTCGTATTGATTGTTCCCATCTGAGTAGATAACAAGTTTTTCGTCGGGATACGGCAACGCGATCCGTTCATAGAGTTGATCCATCATATGATCGCAGGTCTCCTGGGTGTGTTTCCCGACCGCAGCGGCAATGAGGAAATAGGTGCCTCTCTTTATGCTCGTGTAGACCCATGCATCACCTGCGAAATCTGATTCTGAGCCGTTGTTGACAACATGTTTTTCTTTTTTTTTACGAACGTCCAGAACTCATCACATTCAACCGGGGTCAATTCTAACT
>JALNXI010000368.1 GCA_023230425.1 Methanoculleus sp.
CGAGCACCCGTGCTACTCCGATAAAGCGTGCCACTCCTTCGGGCGGTGCCACCTCCCCGTCGCTCCGAAGTGCAACATCCAGTGCAACTACTGCATACGCGACTTCGACTGCGTGAACGAGAGCCGACCGGGTGTGACGAGCAAGGTTCTCACCCCCGAGGAAGGCCTCGACCTGGTCAGGAAGGTCGTCAAAGACTACCCGTTCGTGAAGGTGATCGGCGTTGCAGGACCGGGGGAGCCGCTTGCAAACCCCGAGACATTTGAGGCGTTGCGGCTGGTCCACGAGGAATTTCCGCATCTGATCATGTGCCTCAGCACGAACGGCCTCATGCTCCCTGAGTCGATCGAGGAACTGGCAAAGTACAATGTCGGGAATGTTACAGTCACGCTCAACGCCGTCGACCCTGCGATCGGGGAAAAGATCTACTCATGGGTCGAGTACAACGGGAAGAAGTATCACGGGCGCGAGGCGGCGGAACTCCTCCTCTCCCAGCAGTTGAAAGGGATCGAGATGGCGGTTGCAAAGAAGACGTTCGTCAAGATAAACACCGTCTACATCCCCGGGGTCAACGACGAACATATCCCCGAGATCGCAAAGAAGGTCGGTGAGATGGGGGCGTTCACCTTCAACGTCATCCCGCTCATTCCGCAGTATAAGTTCGCCTCCATCACCCCGCCAACGCCAACGGAGAAACGGGAGATGCAGGACCGGTGCGCTCAGTACATCAAGCAGATGCGTCACTGCGCACGCTGCCGGGCAGACGCAATCGGGAAACTCGGCCAGGACGTTCAGTCCTGTGTCTACCAGCAGATGAAGGATGAGAAGGCAGAGTAACCAACTCTTTTTTACCCATCGGTGCCGCCGGCCATGACGACGATCACGCTTCGGGCCCACCAGCCGTTTGACCTCGACCGGACGCTCTCCTGCGGGCAGGCCTTCCGCTGGGAGAAGGCGGAGGAGTGGTGGCAGGGCGTCGTCGACGGCCGGGCCATCCGGATACGGCAGGAGAGAGACCTTCTCGCGTTTACCGGGGCGGATGCGGAGTTCGTCCGCAACTACTTCCGGCTCGACCAGGACCTCCCCGCTATCCTCTCGTCGATCGACCGCGACCCGGCAATCGGCGCTGCGATTCGCGAGTGCAGGGGTCTCCGTCTCGTCAGGCAACAGCCGTGGGAGTGCCTGGTCTCGTACCTCTGCGCCACGAACACGAACATCCCGGCGGTGAAGCGGCGAGTCGCGCTCATGGCGGAACGCTACGGGAAGCCGATAGACGGGCCGTCCGGCACGGCGTATGCGTTCCCGGAGCCGACGACGCTCGCGGCGATCACCCACACGGACCTGTGGGACTGCAAGCTCGGCTACCGGACGGATTATGTCCGGGAGGCTGCCGCCTTCGTGGCGGAGCACCCGGACTGGGCGGAGCGGGTCGCCGCCCTTCCCTTCGAAGAGGCACGGCAGACGCTGATGCGGTTTCGCGGCATCGGGCCGAAGGCGGCGGATTGCGTGCTGCTCTTTGCGTTCGGGTTTTTTGAGGCGTTCCCGGTCGATGTCTGGATACACCGGATCGTGGCGGAGGCCTACCTCTCCGACCTTGCCGGGAGGAGTTGCACCCCGGCGGAGTACGAGCGGATCCGGCGGTTTGCGCGGGAGCACTTCGGGGAATACGCCGGATACGCGCAGGAGTACCTCTACTGCGCCCGGGGCCCGGCACGCCGCCCGCAGTGAGGCTCATTCTTTCCTGTTGCGGATCCACTTCAGGGCAAACCAGGCTACCGCGAGCAGGGCGAGGACGACGAGGCCGGGGGTGACGGGGGTGACGAGGGCAATGGGCACTCCACACACCGAGATCACGGGCGAGGCGATGCCGATTGCGGCCCGCTTCCCGGGAGGCACAAACGTCACGTTGTCGCAATCCAGGTGCCGGGACATCGGCATGTTGTAGACGTGCGCCCTCACCTCCGGGGGCATGTCTTCCAGGAGTCCGGGGCAGGCCTGCTCGTAGTACTCACCGAGGGATGCGTTCTGCTCCAGCATCCGCTCGTATATCTCTGAGTGCGGCTCGTTGAGCGAGCACTCGATGGGGATCTCCCCGCCTCCTGTCTCCCCTGCGGCCGATCCCGGCAAAAGTGCGGCAACCGCGAGCAGTGCCAGGAATAGCACGTAGCCTTGCTTCTTCATGGTTGTTATCAGAGGGGCCGGGAGTCCGGCGGCCCCCGGCTATGATCAGTGATGAGCACCCGGGGCATAAGGTCGTTCCGAAACCCGCGGCCCGGTAAAACTCGCGATAAATCCGTTCTCCTGCATCCCGAGCACCTCCTCCGGCGTCCCGTTGGCCGCCACCCGCCCTTCCTCAATGAGGCAGAGGCGGTCAGCGAGCTCGAGGGCGTCGCGGGGGGTGTGGGTGACGACGATACAGGGGATGCCGGCATTCCGGATCCGGTCGCGGAGTTCCGTCCGCATCGCAGCTTGAGCCCGCATATCGACAGCGGCGAGCGGCTCGTCGAGGAGGAGGAGTTCCGGTTCGAGCACCAGCGCCCGGGCGAGGGCCACCCGTTGCCGCTGTCCCCCCGAGAGCCGGCCGACATTGACGTCCGCAAGGTCGGAGAGGTGCATTGTCGCGAGCTGCTCCGCCACAGCGTCGGCTATCTCCGGTCGCGGGACCTTCCGGCAACGGAGGCCGAACGCCACGTTCCCGGCGACGGTCATGTGCGGGAAGAGGGCGTAGGACTGGA
>JALNXI010000249.1 GCA_023230425.1 Methanoculleus sp.
CCATCGGCAAGAGCGGGTCGAGTATCAAGAAGGCTTCAGACGTGATGGGCAAAAGGATCGAGGTCGTGGAGTACTCTACAGACCCGATTCAGTTCCTCCGGAACTGCTTCCTTCCCGCCCAGGTCACTGATATCGATCTCGACACCAATGAAGAGGATCAGCAGGTCGCTCTCATTGAGGTCCGGGACGAGGACCGGGGCCTTGCCATCGGCAAAGCGGGGAAGAACATCTTCAAGGCAAAGGTTCTTGCACAGCGGCAGCATGACATCGCCGATGTCCAGCTGATGCAGAACGAGATTGCCTGAACGTTCCCTTTCTTTTTTGTCATAGTTTTCCTGGAACTCTCCTGGTTGAGAGGTTGCGCGCGATATCCCGATCTCCGGGAAAGCTTTCTCGGGTCTGATCCGTGAGAGAGGTTTCGAGCGGGCTCCTATCCAGAAATTATTTATATTGGTGTGCGCTTCATGAGACTCTCATGAACAGAGGATCCGCCTGGATAGTGAAGCCTGCCCTACCTGCGGTAGAACCGGCGAACAGGGGGTATGGAGCTCCCGGACGCCTGAGGGTGATGCAGCTTGGGCGTCTACTCCTCGTATCCGTGGTTCTGGTGCTCTGTATCGGCATGGTCGCCCCCCTCGCGTCCGCGCTCCCGGACCCGGGTGAGAACGGCACCGGGGATCCAGTGGATGGAGAGGCAGGCGATGGGAAACCCGTCATCGCGAAGCTGCCGGTTGCTCCCGTCGTAGTTTCGGACCCGGTGACAGTCACGCCTGCAGAGACCCCGGCACCTGAAGAAACGGACGAAAAGGCCATAACAGAGAGGGAGCCCGTCTCCCTGATTACCGGGGAGACCACACCGACAGAGACCGCACCGGCGGTGGAGACGGCGGAGCCGGTTCAGACAGCGACACCCGGGTCATCCCCGACCGCGACAGCCCTGTCGGAGTTTACCGGGGCGACGGTTGCAAACGGCAACGAGACCGCCGATGCGGAGACGGAGGAGACGCTGACGGCAGTGCCGTCCTGGGATGCAACAAACACGACTGAATCCACCGAGACGGAGACCACCGTTGCCGTTGACGACTCCGACGACGAGGAGCCGGAGGAGACCCCGGGGGTGATACCGACCCTGGAGCGGTATGCCCCGCCGCGACCGAGCGCGACGATGGCGAAAGCGCACTATTCTCACGACCGGCCGCTGGTCCAGAGCGGCCACCAGATCGTCAGTCCCGCATCGCCGTCCACTTCCGGGGTGAATGAGACTGCGACAACGGTCGGTATCGTCGAGCCACGCGACGGCCTGTTCGTC
Source organism: Methanoculleus sp. (assembly GCA_023230425.1). Classification (GTDB taxonomy): domain Archaea; phylum Halobacteriota; class Methanomicrobia; order Methanomicrobiales; family Methanoculleaceae; genus Methanoculleus. The sequence goes on from JALNXI010000249.1 coordinate 1,310, forward strand.
AAGGGTGTCGGGGTGCTCCTGGCCCGGATTCCCGAAGACGTCGCCCTCACCCGGAGCGGGGTGGAGATCGCAAACCTCGACTGGCTGCTTGACCCGGCCATGCGCCTCGGCGGCCGGCACCCGCGGGCAGTGTTTGAGGGGGAGACGTTCACCGTCACCGTGACGGTCGAGGCGAGAAACCTGACGGTCACGGGGGAGGACCCGGCCTATGTCGTCCTGGTGCCGCCACCGGGCGAGACCGGGGTCTACGAGATCACGCGGACCCGCGAGCCCCGGGGCCTCCGGGACGGAGAACGTGGCGTCTGGGAGTTCCTGGTCACCACCCGCACCGGGAGGCTGACACTTGCGAACCTCACCCTCCCCGAGGAGCGGCTGGTCACCAACCTGACATCAAACCCGGATCTCTTTGCCTTTCGGGCATACGCTCTTGCCGGCACCCAGGAGATCCCCTCGACGGGTGTCTCCGACCCGATATTTGCCATCCGGCCCGAGGGGAGCGCGGGCATAGCAGAGGCGTCTTCCCTTCCCGAACTCTACACGCTTGCAGGTATCCCGGACTCGACGCTCCGCCCGTCGGAGACAATGGCCGGGGCGTGGACGCGGGGCATCGGCCACGAGACAATCGTCGCCGGGGCGGTCGGGCACCTTGAGGTCTTAGAGCATCTTGAGAAGGAGGAGGTAGGGGCCCTCTACGCCGCAGAAGAGAAGGTCGGGGCGGGCGAGGTGGCCGCGTCCTCGTCGCCGCTCGACTCGGTCATGAAGTTCTTTCAAGGACTTTTTGGATGGTTCGGCGAGATGTTGCATCTCGTCTCGCCGTGATCCCGGCCGGGGAACGGGAGGGTAAGGTCCTTATCCCTTCCTGAACTGTTTCCAGAGATGCATCAGCCCGAAGCACCCCGAGAGCATCATGTCCCCGAAGGGTGCCGCCTGGTAGGCCTCCGGCAGCAGCCAGAGCCGGTTCGGGCCCGTGACGACCACGGCATCGGTGGCGAGTGGTTTTCTGACCGCCGCCCCATGACCCCCGTCGTCGAAGACCTCTTCTGACGTCAGCGTGCCGTCGGTGAGCCGCCGGATGTAGTCCTGCAGTTTCGCGGGATCGAGCGCGCCGGTGTGGTGCTCGAAGAGCCCGTGGATCTCCCTTCCTTTCAGGGTGAAGCAGAGGGTGTGTCCGTTCCCGGCGTTGACGAGGGTCACTCCCGTCCCGGCCATGCGCCGCACTACGGGGTCGCAGAGCGCCCCGATAAGGGCGACCGGCCCGGTGTCGGTGACGAGCGCCCCCGGTGCCTGGCGGCGAACAGCCTGCATCCGGGTCATATCGGCGAGCGGTGGGTCGGTAGCGAGCGAGAGAAGGTCCCAGTCCCCGGCGTCCAGCTGCTCCCGCATCAGCTCGAACCGGTGGATGCGGTTGCTCCGATGCGGGGAGTAGCCGTGGTCCTGGACCGCTATTGCAACGTTCTCCGGGTATTCCACGCCGAAGAGAGAGAGCGCCTTACGGAGTTCCGGTTCCATATAGTCGGTGGTACGGACGGTCACCGCGTCCCCCGGCGGGGCGGAGCGGATCTCAACGCCGAGAGCTCTTACCCGTTCCGGGTCGTCGTGGAGGGTCGCAGCGGCCTCCGGCGTGGCGTAGACGGGGACGCCCGCTGCCAGGTGCGCGCGCACGGCGCCGGTGTTCGCGCCGCCGCCCATCAGGAACCCGTCCAGGAATATCGGGCGCCCGGCCCCGGTCGCCTCCCGGATCTTTGCCGCCGTCACCACGTTCGGTGAGGGAAGGACCAGTTTGATGCTGTTTTCAATCGATCGGCCGGGCTCGTACACCAGGATATCCTGGGTGCCCCTGCCGACATCGATGGCAAGAAGTGGTGTCGTCAGATCAATCATGGATGAGCCTCGTATGCCGCCGTACCTGCACGGCAGGCCGTTCTCATCAGAATTTTTCCCGGAGAACCAAAAAAGGTATGATCCCGGTCAGGCGTCGGCCCGGTCCGCTGCCGGAGACGCCCCTGCCGTCGTCGCCTTATCCGGGCGCGCCGGTTTGAACTCCCGGTACTCCTTGAGGGAGACCGTCAGGTCGCGGGTGAAGGCGAAGTAACCGATCTGGGTCGTCCGGCAGAGGTTCATCGCCATTTCCATCAGCCCCCGGGGATCGGGGCGTGCCTCCCCGAGCCATACGTGGAAGATGTTGCCGCCGTCCACGATGGGGAAGAAGATATGCTCGATCTCGATCCGTTTCGTGAGCGAGACTGGGGCTGCCGGGGTGACATGGGTCCCATTGGTGTAGTAGATAGGGAGATCGAGCGTCGTACCGAGCATCTCGAGCGCCTGGCTGGCGTCGCCCTTGATGACCTTGAGCGCGTGGTCCCGGAACCGCTCGTCGAGGAGATCGGCTACCGCGAACCGCTGACCGGTCGTCTCCGCTGGCGTGCGGGCGAGGGCGATCGTCATGTTGTGCTTCTTTGAGAGTT
>JALNXI010000250.1 GCA_023230425.1 Methanoculleus sp.
AACGCACCCCGTAGCGTTGGGAAGACCGACCAGTAGGGCTGCAGGTCATCGACGTCCCGCACGGGGATGCCGCCGTTGAGGTGGGCGTCGAGGTCGTGGAGGTCCTCGGGCTCGCTCGAATCGATATAACGCGGGATGTTCAGGTTGTAGTCGTTCGCACCGCTCGCAATCTCAGAAACGGGGACCATGCGGGAGTAGCGGGAGATCTCGATCTGATTGTTGAAGACGTCCACGATCTTCCGGATATCCTGCGAGCGGAGGCGGTTCTTGTTCCCGTCCTTCTCGAACCCCTTCGAAGCGTCGATCATGAAGATCCCGGTGCGGGCGTGGGCGTTCTCCTTATCGACGACGATGATGCAGGCCGGGATACCCGTCCCGTAAAAGAGGTTCGGGGGCAGGCCGATGATGCCCTTGATGAGCCCGTGCCTGACGAGATTGCGGCGGATGTCGGCCTCCTTGTTGCCGCGGAAGAGCACCCCGTGCGGGAGGATGATCGCACCCTTCCCGGTGCTCTTGAGCGACGTGATCAGGTGGAGGAGGAACGCATAATCGCCGTTCTTCGCCGGCGGGATGCCGTACTCGAAGCGCCAGAACTCGTCGTTTGCCGGATCGAGGCCGTTCGTCCAGGCCTTGGTGGAAAAGGGGGGATTCGCGGTCGCGAAGTCGAATTTCTTCAGGCTGCCGTCGGGATTCTTGAAATATGGGTCGGCAAGCGTGTTGCCACGCCATATCACCGCGCCCGGCTGACCGTGGAGGATCATATTCATCCGCGACAGTGCCCAGGTGGCGTTGTCCATCTCCTGACCGTATATCGTGATACCACGCGGGGCTTCGTCGCTCGCCTTCAGCAGCAGGGACCCGGATCCGGAGGCGGGGTCGTAGATGGTCTGATCCTGGCGCGTATTGGGATTGATACCGATCACCCTGGCAATGATCCGCGAGACCTCGGCGGGGGTGTAGAACTGCCCCTTGCTCTTGCCCGACTCCGTAGCAAAATGCCGCATCAGGTATTCGTAAGCGTCGCCGAGCAGATCGTCGCCCTCGGCACGGTTCGCCCGGAAGTCCAGACCATCGAAGATCGCCACCAGTCTAGAGAGCCGGTCCTGCATCTCCTTGCCCCGTCCGAGTTTATCCTCGTCGTTGAAGTCGGCCTGGTTGATGACCCCCTCGAGGCCGTTCGCCTTTGCGAGATTGCCGATGATCTTGTTGATCTTATCGCCGATCTCCTTGTCGCCCTTCAGCCTCACCATGTCGGCGAAACTCCCTCCTTCGGGCACCTCGATGATCGCGTCCGGCTTCCCGGCATACTTATCGGAAACGTATTTCATGAACAGCAGCGTGAGGACGTAATCCTTGTACTGCGAGGCATCCATGCCCCCGCGGAGTTCGTCGCAACTGCTCCAGAGCGAGCTGTAGAGTTCGGATTTTTTAATTGCCATGTTTTCTCTGCCTTATGTATTTGGTTTCCTTTCGGTCATTTTCCGTGGATTAAGAATAGTGTGACTCCAGATTACGCGGGCCTATCATATTTGGCCGCAATCACCGTTAGATTCAATTCAGACTGCATGAATGTTAACAGTTTTGCACCGGGGCTGGGCCGGTCACTCAGTTACTAATACACAACCTTGGTACCTGCAGGGAATCAACGGAGATCATCGCACACCTCCCTCGTGTTCCACTCCCGCACCAACAGGGGCGGACGGTGAAGAGCGCCCTCGCGCGAACGGCCGATTTTTTGAAGGGTACCAGACCGTTCACGGGGGCGTTTAGGGTGCGGAGCAGCGGGTGAGAATTTTTCCCTCAGTGGCTGGTGTATCCACCACCAGTGCTCCCGGTACCTTTTTCCGAATATGAAGTGCATTACCAATGTATGACCCACTGGATCGCCTCCTCCAACCGGGACAACCAGAAGATCCTCGAACAAAAGCACATATGGGGAGTTCCAAAGCGGAACAAAACCCTCATGCAGCGGGTGGAGCCCGGCGATACAATACTCGTGTATGTCCGGCAGGAGAAAGAGGGCGACACGCTCCTCCCCTCCGCAATAACCGGAGCATATGAAGTCATCTCCGAGCCCTACGAAGACCACACCCGCCTCTTCATCACCCCGCCGCAGATGGGCGACGAGGTCTTCCCTTTCCGCATGAAGGTCCGGCCGGTGGCAGTCTTCGCAAAACCCCTTGAGTTTAAGCCGCTGATTCCGGATCTCACATTCATCAAGAACAAAACGATGTGGTCCGGCCACCTCCGCATAGCCATGCGCGAGATACCCGAAGAGGACTATCGGCTTATCCTCAAGCGGGCCGGGCAGGAGGCCTGAATGGCGTCCGAGATCGTCGGCGTCACCTTCCCGATTCCGAAGAAGTACACCCCACGGTTATTCAAGGATGGCAAGACCGTCTTCATCAAGCCCGCCACCGTCTTCAAAGAACTCATGCCGGGCATGAGACTCGTCTTCTACCAGTCCCACGAGGAGACCGGCTACGTCGGGGAGGCAACGATCAAGCGGATCGTCATCGACGACGGCCCCCTTGCGTTCTTCGAGACCTTTGGTGATGCGATCTTCCTCACGAGAGAGGAGGCAGAAGCCTACGTGCAGAACCAGGAGCGGTGGCAGGGAGTCCGGGTCAGGAAGGAGGTACCCAGAAAGCGGCCCTGGATGGCCCTTGAACTCGAGGATATCCAGAAGTACGATACGGTGAAGAAGCCAGGGCGGTTCGTCCCGGTTGGGGGAAAGTATCTGAGGGAATAACTCCTCTATCGTTTTGGGAATGAAGATCATCGTCCACGAACCGGTTCATGAAGCGGACCGGCGCCCGGGATGGTCGTCGGCCCGAAGAAGGATGTGCAGTTCGTCGACAGCGCGATCTTCTTTCAGAACCTCTTCTACCCTATCCACCGGCAGGAGCGAGGTTGAAGAGCACCCGGCCGTTCACGGGGGCGCTCACGGTGAGGAACAGCAGGTGAGAAATCTCCTGCCGGGAGCCCGCGGTAGAGGACGGTTGCAGGAGCCCCACCGTGCTGCCTCCTCCCTCACGGGATCGCCCCCTCCGGGAGTTCCTCCGCCGCCGGCAGCAGGGGGAGATCAGTCTCCACGGACCACCCGGGGTGCAGCAGCGCCTCGGTATAGGCACACTCGGCAATCCAGGAGAGGTCGCGCTCATCCTTCATCCGGTCGAGCAGATGCACCTCCACCCCGCCTCGGATCCTGTCCAGCAACTCCCGGTATACCGGGCCAGGGCTGCTGCGGGCCTCATAGTCGATCCGGTCGGGAGCGTGGGGGTCGTCGCCCTCGCCCCGGACGATGACCGCGGCTCCCTCCCGCTCCAGGGTTATCGTCCAGTGCGCTACCATACCACACCCATGTATCCACACTTTATCCGCACCCGGCAGGGCATCCGCAATGCTCCGGAGCAGGAGCGGCGCCCGTTCTGCCGAAACTCCGTGCTATTATCCACACCCGGCATCATGGCCGTTCCTCGCGCAGGACGTACTGCGTCTTCTTCCTCGACGGTGCTCTCCGCTCCAGAATGCCGAGGTCAACCAGAGCCTTGAGTTCCTTGAGCGCGGTCGTCGCCGCAACACCGGTGAGAGATTGATAACCGCTGTTGGTGATGCTCCCCTGCGTCTTGAGATGATTGACCGCGAGCACCTGCCGTTCGTTCAGCCCCATCTCCCGAAGAACACTCTCGGTCAGCAGATCCTTGCGCATCGTCAGGCTGAACCCAAGCGGACTGCTGGCGAAGGTGGGAACCGGCATCCCG
>JALNXI010000251.1 GCA_023230425.1 Methanoculleus sp.
GGGGGCAGCCCGAGAGCGACGAGCAGGGCCGATACCGTGGAGTAGTAGAAGGTCCACTCAAGGACGGTGAGAGCGAGCGCGCCGACGACGGCCCGCCGGCCGGCCCTCGCAAAGCGGGAAGACCCCACGACAAAGGTCTCGATTTCGCGGTCGATCCTCTCCACGAGGGCCCCCACACCCTCCGCACCCGGGCTGAACCGGAACCAGCGCCGGCTCCGGCCGCACCGGTCCAGCACCCACAGGGTGATGCCGCCCACCACCTGCTTCATGAAGGACGGCCGGCGGACCAGGACAAGGAGCGCGAGCATGAGAATGAGGACGAGGAGCAGGAAGGCCGCCACCGGGTAGAGGACGACGGCGGCGAGGTAACCCCAGAGGTGTCGGAGGGCAAGGAGGGCCGCGAGGGTGAGAGAGATGAAGACCATGAGGTCCAGCACCCGCTCCACGACGACAACGGCGACGGCATCCCCGACGGCGATCCCGGAACGCGAGAGACGGTGGATCCGGACGGGCTCGCCGCCCACCTGACCGGGGGTGAGCGAGCCGGCGAAGAGCGAGAGGAACAGGGTGACCGTGAGACTCCGGAACGGCACGGTGTAGCCGAGACCGTGACAGAGGACCCGGATCCGCACCACCCGGCAGAGGATTGCCGCGGCCCGGAACCCAAGGGCGAGGAGGAGAGCGGCAGTGCTGACCTCTCCGAGGTAGGCCCGTGTCTCCGGGGTGAAGGTCACCGCGAGGAGGCCTGCGAGAGCCGCGCTGCTGAGGAGAAGCGAGAGCCCGGTCCAGCGCCAGGTCTTCATGCCCGTCCCCCTCCCCACCGGCCGCTCATCCTGGAGAGCACCACGGGGGGTAGATGGCGGCAGTCGTGATTACGTTTTCCCGGGCAGGGTTCGGGAGCCCTCCTAACCGGATGATCACAAGACCACCAGGCCGATAGATAACACATCCCCACTATGGACGGCAGACACTGGACAGCCTACACCGTGATCGTCCTCTCTGACATCGTGAGCCTCTTTGGGGACACCATCTACGCAGAGCGTTCCGGGCCGCCGTCGCGGATTAAACCCATATGAGCAAGCGCAGGACGGCCTACGGTATATCCGATACATCTACGGAGCGGTCTGATTCGCCGGGAGTGTCGTCATCGGCCGGGTCTATACGGTCGTCATCTCACCCGTCGTCGGCTTCCTGATGATGCAGGTCGGGGCGCTCGCGGCAGCATGGGAGGCGCGGGTTTGCCGCACCGGCAGGCTGAAAAGAGGTATGAGTCCCGGGGTGCCTTCCCCGGGAGGCATCTGGGCGATCTGTCTGGCGTATAGCTGGTATTCAGCGGGTTTGCCGCACCGGCGGGGTGTTCCCGGAGACCGGCAGGATGTATCCGGTATTGCTGGAGGATGCGATGGAAGATGGGCGGGAGTTCCGGCATCACCGGGCGCGGATCTCCCGCGCCACCCTCCGCCCGAGTTCGTACGCCCGCACGAGTTCGTCGCTGTCAGGGCGGTAGTTCACATGGAACCCGCCGTCGATAACCTCGATCCCGGCCGCCTTCAGGGCAACTTCCGCCTGGGCAACCGCGCCGCCCATGCCGCCGTGCGACCCAAACGCGCACCCGATCTTCTTTGCCCCGAGGCGGCCGGGCGCGAGGCCGCGGAGATAACTGAGGAATCCGGCCACCGTGGGGAGGACCTCGTCCTGGAGCGTCGGCGACCCGATGAGGACGGCTTTCGAATCGAGAATATCCGTGACGATGTCGCTTCTGTGCGTTCCTTCGTAGCGGCCGTCGCGGAGGAGGCAGACCCGGACATCAGCGCCCTCAGCCATGGCACCCTCGGCGATGGCCTCGGCCATCAGCGTGGTCGAGCCGTGCATGGTATCGTAGACGATCGTGACCTTATCCTTCGAGACACCCCTGCTCCAGTCGGTGTAGGCCTTGAGGATATCCCCGGCATACGACCGCCAGATGACACCGTGGCTCGGCGCGATCATAGTTATGTCGATACCGAGTTTTCCGACCTCGTCAAGTTTCTTTAAGACCTTCGGCGCGAGCGGTATGATAAGGTTTGCGAAGAACTTCTGCGCGTGGGCGAGCGCCTCGCCCCTCCCAAGCTGGTCGTCGAACCGGGAAGCGCTTGCGATGTGCTGCCCGAAGGCGTCGTTCGGGAAGAGGATGGCATCCTCTGCGAGGTAGGTGAACATCGAGTCGGGCCAGTGGAGCATCGGCGCTTCGAGGAAGGTGAGCGTCTTCCCGCCGAGGTCGAGGGTATCGCCGGTCTTAACGACCTTAATATTCCAGCCGGTGGTGTCGTAGTGACGGGCAAGCCCGGTCTTCGCCCGCTCAGTGCAGTAGATCGGGACATCCGGCATCTTCCGGACGAGCGTGGGCAGGCAGCCGGAGTGATCCATCTCGATGTGGTTTAGGACGATGCAGTCGATCTCGCCGGGGTCGCAGATGGACGCCACCCGGCCGAGGATCTGCCCTTCAAACCCGGCGTAGGCGCTGTCGATGAGTGCGGTCTTCTCACCACGGACGAGGTATGCGTTGTAAGTCGTTCCCGGGAGCGTGTAGCCATGGTACTCCCTCAGGTTCCAGTCGATTGCCCCGACCCAGTGGACGCCGGGGGCGAGTTCTGTAGCCATCATTTTCATCTCTCACATAGTTCGTGATATAACGAACATTCTACAATATCCGAACATTTGATATATCTTCCTTTCGATCTTCTTCTATGGAGCAAGGGATGATCGGGAGGGGTGGAGCCGGCCGGCCGAAGCCGAACCGGGAGATAGACCTCTATTCGACGCCGGACGGGGCGCGGGCGGTAGGAAACCCGGTGAGGCGTCTGATCCTCGCTGCGCTCAGAGAACGCGAGCATACGTTCGACGAGATCGTCGTCCTCGCAGGACGGGCGAAGTCAACGGTCTCGGTGCACCTCCGGGATCTGGCAGCGGCGGGCGTGATCGGGTCCCGGGCCGACCCCGAGGATACCCGGAGAAAGATCTTCTTCCTCACCGGTGATCTTGTGGGGAGCGTCTCGACAGAGGACCGGATAGCCGATGCGCTCACCGCCTACGCGGGGGCGTACCGGGCGGGATCGAGCGACCCCTTCGCGTTCTACAAGTTGACCTTCCGGACGATCCGGGTCTCCCTCATGCAGGAAGGAATCCTCCTCGACCCGCTCCTCACCCGTGCCGGCGAGCGGATAGGTGAGGAACTCCACCCGGCGGTGGCCGACCGGGAGACCGGAGCCTTCTGCGCCAACATCGCCCGCTTCTGGGAGGACCACCGCCTCGGAAGGGTTGAGGTCGCCGGGACGGAGCCGCTTGCGCTCCTCGTCTACGACTGTTTTGAGTGTGAAGACCTCCCGGTCACCGGCAGGCCCGCGTGCGCGTTCGACTCCGGTATCCTCCGGGCGCTCTTCTCCCGCCACTACGGACGGCCGACGGCGGCGCTCGAGACCCGGTGCTACTCGATGGGGTTTGACCACTGCCGGTTTGAGGTGGTGCCGGAGGATGGCGGGGAGGAAGTGGGGGAGACGACGGCAGCCGGTGGCTGGCCATAACGGCACCGGTTGATGCTGAGAACATCAGGACGAGCACGGCCTGGGAGGGCAGGGAACCCCTTCCACACAGTATCACGCGCATCCTGGATCGTCAACTACCCCCGACTGAAGTCGGGGGCATGATACCGTAGGTGGTACCACGCTCTTTACAGGCTTGCGATTCCACCTCTCTCCTGGTGTCAGGGGAGCAGACCGCAATAGG
>JALNXI010000252.1 GCA_023230425.1 Methanoculleus sp.
TCTGCGCAAACCCGCGCCCGTCCTGGATCTCCTCGACATACAGGGTGACCGAACGGGTATTTTCGTCCTGCTCGGCGAACCGGAGGTAGTGCTCGAACCCGAGGTCCGCCTGGTTGCCGACGCTGATGACAGTTGAGAACCCGAATTCTTCAGGAAGGCTCCAGTCGACGACGGTGGTGATGATGGCGCCGCTCTGGGAGATGAAGGCCACATCCCCGCGCCTCGGCGAGACCGGGTCGAACGTAGCGTTGATCCACTGGTGCGGCATCATGATCCCGAGGCAGTTCGGCCCGATGATCCGGATACCATGCCTGCGCGCGATCGCCGTGACCTCCTCTTCGAGGACTGTGCCGGCACCGCCGATCTCGCGGAACCCGGCGGTGACGATGATGGCAAGCCGGACGCCTTTCTCCCCACACTCCTCCATCACCCCGGGAACGAGGCGGGCCGGCACGGCGACGACCGCCCAGTCGACCGGGCCCGGGATATCCGTCACGGAGGAGTAGGCTTTTCGCCCAAAGAGTTCTGTGCGGGACGGGTTGACCGGATAGAGGTTGCCGGGAAAGGAGAGCAGGTTCCGGAGGACAGAGTAGCCCACCTTGTTCGGGCTTGCGGATGCGCCGATAACGGCGATGGATTCCGGATAGAAGAGATCCGGGGGTGCCCGGACGCTGAGGCGGGAGGTGGCGCCCCCGGCGGTATCCCCGACGATGATCCTCGCATCGACGACGCTGGCCCCTTCCTCATACACGATGACCGGGTTGAGGTCGAACTCCCGGATCCGGGGATCCTCGACGAAGATACGTGCCATCGTTGCGATGATCTGGACGAGTGCTTCCTCGTCCTTCGGTGGCTCCCCCCGGTATCCGCTGATGAGCCGGTAGCCCTCGATCTCGTGGATCATCTCGCGGATCTCATCGTTTGTGACGGGCAGCATCCGGATGGAGACGTCCTCCAGGAGCTCCACCAGTTTTCCTCCAAGGCCGAACGTGATCACCTTCCCAAACGACGGGTCGGTCTTCCCGCCGATCAGCACCTCGAGCCCCGCGGGCATCTGCTTCTCCACGATGATACCGGTGACCGCCGCTTCCGGGGCCCGGGCGGCACTGTTCTGCATGATGGTCCGGAACGCTTCTTCGGCGTCATCCGGTCCCTCGATCCCGGTGATGACCCCGCCGACATCGCTTTTATGGACGATCTCGGGCGAGATAATCTTCATGACGACAGGGTAGCCTATCCGCCCGGCGGCCGCCCGTGCATCGTCGGCGCTGGTGGCCAGGTGATGAGGCGGCACGGGTATCCCGCACGAGTCCAGCAGGCGGTATCCCTCAGATTCGGTTAACATCCTCTCCGGCATGCAAATCCCTCAACTCTATACCGGTCGTGCAGGTTGCATGACCGGTCTCCTGTTCCGGAGATTAGTCCGGCCGCCCATAATAGTTATGCATCTCCTGGAACTGGACCAGATTTACGCTGAGACACGCGCCGGAGTGGGTATACAGGGTTTGGGTCCCACGAAGAGGCAACAATCGATCGGCCCCGGGATATCGGGATGATCGTTGCAGCGCTCGTATTCACCGTGATCATCTCGTTCCTCGGGGTCATCGGGTTTGTAGGCCTGGTCTGCCCCCACATGGTGAGGAGACTCATCGGCGACGACCAGCGCTACCTGATCCCGGGCTCCTGCACGAGCGGCGGAGAACTCCAGAAGGTGAGCATCGCGAGAGCGCTCGTGCAAGGAGCCCCGACGTGGTGACGCCGGAGACCATCGAGGCAGTCTACGGCGTTCCCATGACGGTCGAGCGGTACAACGGGTTCCGCTTCGTCGTCCCCCTGGCCCCGGAGAGCGCCTGAGAGCCCGGGCCCCCGGAGAGCCGCAGTCGGGGCAACGTATAAGCCCACCCTCGCCGATATGCGCGGCCAGGGGCATATGGTGCTCGAGACGCTCATCGGGATCACCGAGATAGTCCTCGGGACATTCGGGGCGCTCTTCATCGTCTACGGAGCGGTGATCGCGATCGTCGAGCTCCTGGCGCGGGAGACGCGCCTTCGGAAGCGGAGTTACCACGACATCCGGTGGGTCTTCACCACGCGTATCCTGATCGGCCTCGAGTTCTTCGTTGCCGCCGATGTCTTGAAGACGATCCTCGAACCGACGCTCCAGGATCTGACCATCCTCGGGGCGCTCGTCGCCATCAGGACCGTCGTGAGTTACTTCCTCGGACAGGAGGTGAGCGAACTCCCGGAGGAAAGAAAGATGTGAGTGAACCGGGATTTCGCGGTCACTCGCCCTTCCGGTTCGAGAGTGCCATTAAGTACTCGTGCGCCCCGTCGACGACCCTTCTTGAGTTCCCGAAGGTGATCACGCGCAACGCCTCGTCGTGCGGGAGCCACTGGTAGCCGATGTGTTCGTCCGAGAGCGTCACCTCCGCTTCCGGGGTCTCGATGAGGTAATAGACGACCTCCTTGTAGACCGTGTGTGCCCGGCGCTGGAAGAAGTAGTGGACCTCCTCACGAAACCCGGGAACGAACTCTGCGCGGGTGATCCCGGTCTCTTCCTCCAGTTCGCGGAGCACCGTCTCTTTCTCGCTCTCACCGCGCATGCCGTGCCCCTTCACCAGGTCCCAGTGTCCGGCCCCGTACTGCAGGATGAGGTACTGGAGATCCGTATCCCGCCGGACGACGACCGCCCCGTATGATCGCTCTTTTGCCATGGCCCTTCAGTCCTCTGTCGTAGATTCTCCTGTCCCTGCGAGTTCGCGCCCGATGACCCGGAAATCCTCTTCCAGGGCCACCCGGTATGCCGGGTTGTAAAGTGCGGCGGCGGGGTGGAGGGTGGGGATGAGGCGGACCGGGTGACCGAAGAGGAGGCCAGGGTAGACGGTCCCCCGGATCTCCGTGATCCGATCGAACTCGACCGGCAGGAAGGAGAGGATGTACCTGCTCGAGTGCCGGCCCAGCATCACGATCACCTTCGGGCGGATGATCCTGATCTGCTCCTCGAGGTACGGGGTGCAGGCCGAGATCTCCTCATCCCGGGGGTCACGGTTCCCGGGCGGCCGGTGCTTTACGATATTGGCAATGAAAACATCGTCACGGGTTAGACCGATCCCGGTGAGGAGACTCTCGAGGAGTTTCCCCGCCCGTCCGACAAACGGCCTCCCGGTGAGGTCTTCCTGTTTCCCCGGCGCTTCGCCGATGAGCATGAGACCGGCCCCGGTAGCCCCCTCCCCTGGAACCGCGTGATGGGTGTTCTCCCAGAGAGGGCACTTCCGGCATTCGCCGATAACAGCGGCAAGCCTCTCTATCGCTACCTCTCTCCCCGTCTCCTGCACCATGCCCACACTATTGACGATAACTCGTATAACCTTCTTATGCATTGCGTTTTACCGCCGGCACCGGCGGACTCAGGGGAACACCATTCGCACCTTCGGTGCTCAAGCTCCGTTCCGCTAGGAACGTCGCTACTCGCACCTGACGGTGCTCGAGCTCCGGATGTTCCGTCCGTCGCTACTCCCACCTGACGGTGTAGAATTAATACCCCCGGGGGTGAACACTATACAGGATTTATCCGTGAGCGTGCGGCCCGGCCGCCCCGGAACGGCGGCGAACCCGGCTTTAGAACTTCATGCGGGGCGGCAGGACGAATGGAGCTGTTTACACTATGAGCGATATGGATCATCTCAGTTTTGATACGACAAAGATCGATAAGATACAGGAACTGCTCGATCGAGGGGTGACGGTA
>JALNXI010000253.1 GCA_023230425.1 Methanoculleus sp.
ACTGCAAAAAGTTCTTCATCCCACATTCCGCACGTCCTCCATCAAATATAGTATTTTTCGTACTCCCTCCCCAGCAATCGCAACACCTTCCCCAACTCTTCGTTGAGGTTCGCCACGCGCTTCACCCTCCTCCCCTCCTCAACTATCACGAACTCCCGTACCCTCCGGAACCGGAAAAACACCCATTTCAGCGTGGGCCGCTGAGTCTGCTTCTTCGTCTGGCTGGTGACTGTCTCGCCGGATCGTTCCAGTTCTCGCCGCAACCGGAACTCTGTGAGTGAATAGATGAACAAACAGAGCACCATGACCATCGCCAGTGCCTGGATGCGGGATACCTTCTTCAAAAAGACCTCAGCAACCCGGAACGACTTATCTTTCAGGAACCGGAACCCTCGCTCCACCGCACTCTGCGCTTTATAGTTGGTAAGCAGTTCATCAACCGACAGCTCCAGGTCATTCGTTGCCAGGACAAACCTCCCGAGGATCCGCCGCTCTTCGGCAAGAACTTCAGGGATCTGCTCGACCTCCGCTGTGATCTTGTAGGATACCTGGACCGGTTCCCCGTTCTTCGGTCTTCCTCGTTTCTTCTCCTGCTTTCGGGTAATTGTAGTGATGTCGAGCTCGCAGAGTCGGCATCGCGGATGCTTGGTGAGCCATGTCTCAACGGCGCTTTGCGCATCCGGGGCGCAGGCAAACTCCCGGGCACAGAGTTTGCGTAGAGACTTCTTTGTCCGATCCAGATCCTTCACCAGGTTCTTCTCGAATGTCTTCTCCTCCCGTTCATACATGGGAGCCGACCGATACAAAACCCATTTCTGCCGGATCCCGGCATACTCACTGGAATGCTCCTGGTAGCCGTAGCGGTCGTCGGCACAGGGCAAGAACGAATCTTCTGTCCGCACCAGCTCCTGTACCTCCTTGATCGTGGCCGGAACCCGACTGATCCAGAATGTATGCTGTCCCAGGTTCTGCAGGTTGGTTGCAGTGTAAAACGCAGCATCGGCCACGTGGTAGACTTTTGCATCGGTTTTCAGGTTCTCTTTGAGGTGCTGGATGATGGTCAGGATCGTCTCTTTATCCGATTCGTTGCCGGAGAACGTCTGGAGGAAGAGCGGAACCCCATACTGGTTTGAAGCCATCCCGAGGACAAACCGTTTGAGATCCCACCGGCCATCCTTCGGATGGCCGTAAGTGATCTCGATCTCGCCCGTGCCGAAGTCGGGTTCATACGCCCCGGTGACGCTGAAGTTGGTGGTGTCGATGTGGATACAGTGGGAACCGAAGTCGGTTGGAAGGAGACAGGATGTCACGATCTCGTTGAATAACTCGGTTGGGCCGTAGGCAGCGATTGCATCCAGGGTTCGGCCGAGGACATCGTCGTTGAGGTGTTCGCGCGTGACACCTTCCCCGAGGAGACGTTCGACGGCGACATCGTCAAAGAACTCAGGAAACAGGTAGAGACGGCGTTCGACATATCCGAGACCATTGAGGATCATGGCTTTGAGCACCTGAGCGTGGCTGAGATGGTGGTGACGGGTTTTGGGGAGAGCAGCGTCGATGACATCGGCGATCTGCAGAGAGTCGTAGGCACCAGCGACAATGCCGAGATGACCGATGGAGCGGATCGAGGCGTCGTCGAAACCATCAACGAGAGGCATACTGATGCGTATTCGCTGAAAGTACAAAGATCTTGCGGTTTTGAATATTCAGAAAGGGGGAGATCTTACTGCGGATGATCGGATAAATGGGGAGTTGTAGTATATAAAGTACCGTCTGAAAAACTGCAAAGGACTATTCTAAACAATTGATCGCTGCAATGAGCACGTTTGCTGTGATTTTTTTGAGAGTTTCGGGTATAATACATCTCCTGTGTGCGATCCTTCCCTCCGCAAAGCATGAAATGCAGGATGACTGAGAGACTGTTCGGTAGGAACGATGCTTGGTTCTATGATGTTAGATCTTCATCATCTTACAAAGCGGTTGAAATAGCACAGGATCGAAAAAAGATCCAGTCGGGGCCTCGCCCCTGTTTCACGCGCTTTCGCTGGCGCCTTCTTCTTTTGTGCTCTCTTCAGCCGGCTTCTTCGCGGGTTTCTCGGGTTTCACGTAGGTGATGGTGTGGCGCTCCACCACGAACTCCACCACCGGCGGGAGGTAGTCCCGCTCCATCGTGATGCTCCCGAACGGGCAGCCCTCGACACAGTCGCCACAGGCGATGCACCGCATGCGGTTGATCTCCCAGATCTTCTCCTCCTTATCGATGCAGATCGCCTCGCATGGGCACCGTCGCGAGCAGAGGCCGCAGGAGCGGCAGGTTGCCGGGTCGAAGGTGATGTGCCCCCGGGTGAGGGCGCTCGTCCGCGCCGGCACCAATGGGTACTGCCGGGTGGCCGGTCCCTCTACAAGGTTCCGGAGGACGGTTTTTGTCATGGCAAAGAATCCCATGCCGCCTCACCTCTCCGTGCAGCTGATGCAGGGGTCGATCGAGAGGACCACGACCGGGACATCGGCGAGCTGCGCGCCGGGGAGCATCTTCACCAGCATCGGGATGTTCGCGAGCGTCGGCGTCCTGATACGCGCCCGGGCAAGGTGCTTGGTGCCGTCGCCCCGCAGGTAGTGGATGACCTCACCGCGCGGCTGCTCCACGCGGGAGAAGTACTCGCCGTTCGGTGTTCCCTTTACCTTTACATCGAGCGGTCCTTCGGGTATCTGATCGATCGCGCGGCGGATCTGGTCGATGGAGGCGTAAACCTCCTTGACCCTGACGGCGCACCGGGCGTAGCAGTCCCCGGCGGTCTCGACGACGGGTTTGAAGCCGATATCCCCGTAGGCAGCGTAGCCGGTCTCCCGGTGGTCCATCGCGACCCCGCTCCCCCGGGCGGTCGGTCCTGTCGCCCCGAGAGCGTAAGCCTCGTCCTTTGAGATGACCCCGAGCCCCTGGAGACGGTACTTCACCGTATCGTCGTTCAAGAAGACGTCGCCGAGGTCCCGGCACTGCTGCTCGAAAGAGTCGAGCCCCCGGTGTATCTCGTCGAGTTTCTCCTGCCCGATGTCGCGCCTGACCCCGCCGACCTTGCAGGTGCCCTGGATGACCCGGCCCCCGGTGGTGTCCTCGAGCACGTCGAGCACGCTCTCCCTGACCTGCCAGGACCGCATGAAGAGGTTCTCAAAGCCCATCCCATCCGCAAAGAGTCCGAGCCAGAGGAGGTGCGAGTGGAGACGCGAGTACTCCGACCAGATCGTCCGGAGGTATCGTGCCCGGTCGGGGACTTCGAGCCCCATGATGTGCTCGACGCCCTGACTGTAGCCGACTGCGTGCATGAAACTGCAGATCCCGCAGATCCGTTCCGCCACGTAGACATACTCGGTGAACTCGCGCTTCTGCACGAGTTGCTCGAGCCCGCGGTGGATGTAGCCGATGGAGGGGACCACGTCCACCACCAGCTCGTCCTCGAGGACGAGGTCGAGGTGAATCGGTTCCGGCAGCACCGGGTGCTGCGGCCCGAACGGCACGACTATGCGTTTCGGCATTGGTCACCCCCCCTTCTCGTGACGCTGAACGGAAACTTCTCCCCCGACTTGATGAATGTCCCCTTAAAGTCGATATTGATCCCGGTGACTGGAATCCCGAAGAGGTCGTGCGTTTCATTTTCGTAGACGAACGCTCCCCAGTAGATGCCGGAGATGCTCGGCACCTCTATATCCGGCCCGACCGTCAGGCGGAGGTTCTTAAACTGG
>JALNXI010000254.1 GCA_023230425.1 Methanoculleus sp.
CGGGCCGGCGCACCCGCGTTTCGGCTGGACGCAGACGATGGCGTTTCCAAAGCGCACCCCGGTGACGACGATCTTCCCCTCGTAGACCATCGCCGGCGGGACCCCATCCACCTCTTCACCCGGCGGCCGCCCCCACGCCTTGCAGATGCTGGTCCGGACACCGGGAGGCAGGGTCTCAAACCAGGCGGCATACTCCTCCGGCTCAACCAGCGCAAGGGCGCCCCCCCTCCGGACGATCTCCTCAACCGACGTCCAGCGGAAGTCGCTGATCGCTTTTTTGTTCATGATGGTCTCGATCAGGTCTCTCCCGCTCCCCGGGCACTCGACCGCATACCCCCGGTCGCGCATCGCCCCGATGACCCGGGCAACGCTCTCCAGCGTATCGAGATGCGCCCCGGCCCCGACCGTCGCCTCGACCGATGCACAGGGCTTGTTGTGGAGGATGAAGGCCACCCGCCTCTCGGCGGCGGGTTTTAGCGCAAGGTCGATCCACCTCCTGACCCGGCCCACAAACTTCTCCACTCGCTCGTCTATGGGGACGTGCCGCTCGCCCTCGGTGCCCGCCCGGTCGCGGCTCTCCGCGGCACCGATCGGCACCATCTCGATCCCGCCCAGGAACTCGGGCATCGCAACGTACCAGGAGACGTCGCTCCCGCGCATCCCGTCTGTATCGCTCATCCACTCCGCTTCAGTCCGGTGGTAGAGGATCAGGGGGTGGAAGACCGGCACGCCGAGTTTCACGAGTGTCTCGGTGAAGGCATCGGTGTCACGGGGCGGCGTGAACGTTCGCGCGTCGATGAGCCCGGAGATCGGAGCTGTAAAGAAGGTCTCTATCACCTCCCGGTCGGACCGTGCCCCGATCTCCTTATCCGGGACCCCGAAGCAGAAGACCGGGAGGACATCATAATACTTCTCGAGTTCCTGGATCAGGGCATCCTCGACGGCAAGGTCACCGTTCACCCAGTGCGTCCGGGAGAAGAGGAGCCCGACGCGGACGGGGTGCCGGGAGGGATACCACGCGAGGTAAGCGTCGGTGTCATCGAAGATGCGACCCGCGTCCGGGTGGTAGATCCCCTCCCAGCGTGTCTCCTGTGGGGGGGCGTAGGCGACGTCCATCCCGGCCACTTCGGCCTGGACGTAGCGGATCAGGTTCCTGATGTTCTCAGGCCCGCCGTAGAGGAAGTAGGCGCTCACGGTGGAGACGACTGCGAGCGGGACGGTCGAGGCCGACCACCAGGCATCGGTGTAGCCGAACGATATAACCGGGATGCCCTCCGCGAGGCCGCCGAGGATTTCGTCCCAGACCGAGTCGTTCGAGGGGTGGACCAGGACAACGTCTGATCCCCGGCACGACTCAATGCACCGCTTCCGCTTCTCTGAATCATCTATCAGTTCATGTACCTGCCACGCGGAGAGGTCGATCCCCGCCTCCCGCGCTGCACCGGAAAACTGCAGCAGTTCGCTGCCCCAGGCAACTATAGTTATCTTCATAGAATCTTCACCAGGTTGTCATTCTCTGACGGCCGGAGGGGGACCACGTAGGGCACCCCCATCTCGTCTTTTACGACCGCCTCGATACTGTAGACCGCACGCACCATCCCGGAGGTCAGGAGGGAAGACGGCGTTCCTCTCCCGAGCACCCGGCCGTCCTTTAAGACCAGGAGCCGGTGACAGTAGCGGGCGGCAAGATTCAGGTCGTGGATTGCCGCTACCACCGCAAGCCGGCGTTCTTCTGCGAGCCGGCGCAGGAGGTCCATCACCTCGATCCGGTTGCGCATATCAAGCGCGCTCGTCGGCTCGTCGAGGAGGAGGACCCGGGCGTCCTGCGCAAGCGCACGCGCGACGAGCACCCGCTGCCGCTCCCCTCCCGAGAGGCGGTCGGTCCTGCGGGACGCAAAGTCACCGATGCCGAGGAGAGAGAGCGCCTCCGAGACCTTCTGTTTATCTTCTTCGGAGACGCTCCAGCGCAGGTGCGGCCGCCTGCCCATCAGGACGGTCTCAAAGACCGTCGCTGAACTGGAGATACCGCCGTTCTGCGGGACGTAGGCGACCGTCCGCGCGATCTCGGGCCGGCTCATCGAGCGCGTATCGCGCCCGTCAAGGAGGACGGCGCCTTCCGGGTCGAGGAGCCGGTCCAGGCACCGGATCAGCGTCGTCTTCCCCGAACCGTTCGGCCCGACGAGCCCGAGCACCTCGCCCGCATCGAGGGTGAACGAGACGTCCTCGAGCACCCGGCGGTCGCGGTACGAGAACGAGACCCCTCGTGCACAGAGGAGCGGCATCAGGCATCCCTCCTCTGCATGAAGAGGTAGATGAAGAACGGTATGCCGAGGAACGCCGTCATGATCCCGACCGGGACGATGGTCCCGGGAATCGCGGTGCGGGCGAGGCAGTCGGCGCCGAGGAGGAGGACGGCACCCACGAGCCCGGACGCGGGGAGGAGGGTGCGGTGGTCGGTCCCGATCACCATCCTGGTGATGTGGGGCGCCACGAGGCCGATGAACCCGATGGTGCCGGTGAAGCAGATGATCACCGCTGTTACGAGCGATGCGGCGAGCATGAACCCGGCCATGGACCGCTCCACCGGCACACCGAGGCTCTTCGCCGTCTCGTCGCCTTCGGCGAGGGCGTTGAGGTCCCATGCGCGCCAGAGAAGGACCGGGACGACGGCAGCAAGGACGACCGTCACGATACCGAGTTTCGGCCATGAGGACCTGTCCAGCGACCCGAACATCCAGAAGACGACCGCCTGCACCTTGTCGGCGGTCCCCAGATACTGGAGGAGCGAGGTGACGGCCGAGAAGAGGTACATGAGCGCGATGCCGGCAAGGATCATCGTCTCGCTCCCCATGCCCCGCAGGCGGGCCATGCCGTAGATGGCGGCCGCGGCGAGCATGGCAAAGAGGAAAGCGTTGCCGATGACGAGGAGGCCGCCGGAGAGGAGGCCGGCACCGAGGACGATGGCGATCGATGCCCCGCATGAGGCGGCGGAGGCGATCCCGAGCGTGAACGGGCTTGCAAGCGGATTTCTGAGGACGCCCTGCATCACCGTGCCGGCGATCGCAAGCCCGAATCCTGCCGCGACCGCGAAGAGGACGCGGTGCAGCCGCCAGCCCCAGACGATCCCGACGGCGTTGGACTCGACCATCCGGTCAGGCAGGTCGACCGCACCGGGGAAGAGCCCGGCGAGGATCGCGATGTAGGAGTCAGCGACCGAGAGGCCGGCCGACCCGATCGTCACGGCGATCCCGGTGAGCGCTGCAAGGACCAGGATGAGGCCCGTGATGAAGAGCGCCCGCTTCTCGGTGAGCCGCGCGTATTCCTCCCTGCCGAAATCGGTCATCATGCCGGGTAGACGAATGTTCCGTGTTCATCAAGGTCGTAGTCGAGGTGCTGGAACTCCTCCAGGTACTGCTGGTGGACGGCGCGGGGGTCGAGGTCAGTGAAGAGGTCCGGGTAGAACCATTTCGCGAGGTATGCGGTGCCGATGAAGAATTCGGGCCCTCCGATGACGTCGGAGTGGATGATATGCACCCTGCCGTCCCGGACCGCGCTGATCCTGTCCCAGACCGGGCGGTTCCCGATTGTGCGGCAGACCGTCTCGAAGGACGACCGGTCGTCGTCGCCGTAGCCGCCGAACGCCAGTTCGCCGGCGCCCACGATCTTCACGATGACGTCCGGGTTCCTGCTGATGACCGCCTCAGGGTCGACCACGGGGTACTCGACCGGG
>JALNXI010000255.1 GCA_023230425.1 Methanoculleus sp.
TCCGGGGAGACCGCCGGCTGCGACCGGGTGCTGGGGGTCACCAACGCTGATCTCTATTTTCCGGGCATGAACTTCGTCTTCGGGATAGCAGGAGGGAGATGTGCCCTGATCTCCCTCCACCGTCTCAGGCAGTCGTTCTACAGCCTCCCCGAGGACCCGGCCGTCTTCAGGCACCGGGCCGTCGTGGAAGCGGTGCATGAACTGGGCCACACCTTCGGGCTTGCCCACTGCAAAGGCCCCCGGTGCGTCATGCGCTTCTCAAACACCATCGCCGAGACCGACCGGAAGGGGCCGGCGTTCTGCACGGCCTGTCGTCCGCGGGTCTTCGCCGGGGAGGTCGGACGGCGGTGACCGGGCTCCGGCAGGAGCCCGGGCGGGGTGCTGTGCCCGGTCAGCCCGGGGCCGGTAGGGCAGAAAGAATTGACACGTATCTCTCGAAAAAGCGGAAAATAGTTCCCGGATGCTGCGCTCTTCCCGAATGATCGGAACATTTCATTATAATATATTTAGTTCGTAATAAAAAAATATTTCTGGCAAATGGGCTAGATTCTCGGGTTGAACCCAGATCGGGGGTATTTTGTCGCGAATCCCAAATCAAAATGCTTTTATCCTGTCGTTCCGACCTTAGAGATCGTCCCCAATATCTTTTTGCGATTCCTTTGTAGTTGTATTGTTCCGGCGTGAACGCTTCCTGCTGCACCCCCTCCTGCATCCGCTCGCCGCTTCGTTCCCGGGAGGCGTCGACTGCGGTTTCCCGGACTGACGTGCCCGGCAGAGCCCTGATCACCTGAAAGATCCGGATGGCAGCAGCGCTCAGGGCTGGATTCCCGTCCGGGCCTGCCGTGCAATCATTCGTGCATGGCACGGTCACGCCAGGTCCTCGTCCTCGAAGGTGAAGACCTCTTCGATGGTGGAGCCGAGTGCCCGGGCCACTTTATAGGCGAGTTTTAAAGAAGGGTTGTACTTCCCCTTCTCGAGGAAGACGATCGTCTCCCGCCGGACCCCAACCTGCTGCGCCAGTTCCTCCTGGGTTAACCCCGTCTTCGCCCGGAGTTCCCGGATCCGGGTCTTCACCCGGCGTCCCCCTGCCGGAAGAGGTGCCGTTCGGCGGCGCTCGCGCGGATCCCCATGAAGAGGAAGAGTGTAACCAGCACTTCCCTCCCGTTCAGCCGGATCGTGCCGGTAAAGTCGAGAAGGAGCAGGAGCATCAGGACGACGAACGAGGTCTGCCACGCGTACGAGCGCGCGAACGTCCGCATCTTGCGGAACCGTTCATCGTCCGGGGGGCCTTCGTCGTTCTGCACCCGCTCCATCGCCGCCCCGACGGCGAGTAGCACGCCGAAGGGAATGAGGAGGATGGGAACCCAGGGATTCAGCCCGGGGAGAGCCGCGACGAAGGCGATCCCCGCGAGGATGCACGCCCCGCCGCCGGCGGCCTGCACCGCCGGTCTCACGCCACGTCCCCCTGCCGGAAGAGGTACCACTGGAATATCCTGGCCGAGATGAGCATCGTAAACAGCAGGACAAGGAGCGTTCCTTGAAGATTGAATGACGCCAGGCCGAGGAAGTCCAGCCATAAGAAGGCCAGTATCAACACCAGCGTGAGCACCCAGGAGTAGGTGGTGCCGTAAGCGCCAATTCTCTTCGTCCTTTCGTCGGAGAGGACTTCGTCCTGTCTGCTGGAGCCGGTGATAACTGCTACGATCGCCATGACGACACCCGCCGAGACGAGCGCGACTATGGCGGCGCTTTCGACGGCGATGCCGGCATATTGAAGGGCAATGCCTGCAAGAATGAGCAGGATGCCGAAGACCAGAAGTACGGACTGTTTCAATCGCATTGTCATCACACCATGTTTTCTATTTCTAACATTATGTTAGAAATGTATAACGTCAAGGTATCTAAAGGTTGCGATGCCATCCGGAGAAGTTCACAAAACTCGTCGAGATAGTGATTCTGTGCGATCTCCATCTCAAGCGGCCGGTGGAAGCCATATACATGGAAACCGGGTCGACCAGTTTGCCTTTCGCCTGTCTAAAGCCTGAGTTCCCGATCCTCGTAGGTGCATTGTTACATCGATTCCCGCACCCGGGGCGGGGGACGCGAAGCGCGGGTAGGTGTGGATTTGCAGTATCGTCCACGATCCACTGCACAGGGCGAGCCCGATGGAAAATCTGGTCCGGCACCCGGGCGCATCGAAGGATGAGGATGACCGCCGGGACACGATATACCCGCATTCTCGCCACGATCAGGGTATCCAACGGATCTAGAAGAAGTATATTCAGGGTTCCGGCCCTATCTCCGGCCGTACTTCCTGAACATGTACCACAGCCCCGCAGCGACCCCTGCCATCACCAGGAGGCCGAGCACCGCGACGTAGGACTGCTCTTTGACCACAATCCGGTACTCGTCCTCCCCTTCGGCCTGGTCGCTCTTCACCGCGGCAACGACCTTGTACTCGCCGGCGACGATATCGGCTGGCGGGACCACCGTCACCTGCACCGTCGCCCGCTCGCCGGGATCGAGGCTCGCAACCGAGGCCGGGTCGACGGTCACCCGCCAGCCTTCCGGCGCGCTCATGTTGATCCCGATGTTCGTCAGCGTCCCCCCGGTGCCGGCATTGGAGACCGTCATGTCGAACGTGAGGGTATCGCCGCGGTTGATCTCATGGCGGTAACTCTTTGCGTACGTCCGCATATCGTAGGACCCGCGGAGCCGGAGCGTCAGGTTCTCCTCGTACTGCCGGGCGGAGGAGTCGATCAGCAACGTGACGTTGTACTCCCCGACATCGACCGAGTAGGGCGGGATGAGGTCGAGATAGAGGGTCTTCTCCTCGCCGGATGGGATATAGATCTCCGAGACCTCCTCGGTGGCCTCCTTGCTCTCCCTGAACCGGGCATACCACTGTTCGGCGAGCCCCTGAACGGAGAGAGCATACGTATCGTCGTTTCTGCCGGCGTTCTTCAGGGTCATCTCATACTGCGGATTTGCCCCGATCGCCACCACCTTTGCGGGAGATTTCACCCGGAGTTCGGCAAAGAAGTTCTCTTTTTCGAGCGGCACGATCCCGAGGCCGGTCGTCTGGCCGATCCGGACCTCGACATCCTCCTTCTCCCATTTCCGGTACCCGGGCTTGGTGACCCTGACGGTGTAGGTGTCCATCGGGGCGCCGATGCTCACCTTGCCCTCGGCGGTCGTCAACATCCCCTCGACCCGGGTATCGCCGTCGTAGGCGCCGACGTCGGCGCCCTTCACCACGTTTCCTTCCTTGTCCACCACAGTGGCTTCGAGGGTTCCGGTCTCGCCGCTGTGGGTCTTCGTGACCCTGACGTAGAGCCAGATCGTGCCTTCGCCGATGCCCACCCGGATCGGGTACTCCCCGACCGCGGCATGACCGGCCGTCTCGACCACCAGACGGACGGTCTTTGTCTCGCCAGCGGGGATCAACATCCTGTAGACCTCACGGTCTTCGTCCTCGAACCGGATCTTCCACCCGTCGGTGCCCCGGTAGGTCCAGTAGTTGAGGAGACACGTCCCGGTCTCTCCCCCGTTCGTGACCGCAAGGTCGAAGACGGCGGTGTCGCCCGCCTCGATCATCTCGCCGGGGAAGTCGCACCGGATCTCCGTCGACATCGTCCCGGTCTCCATTGTCGCCGCTCCCGAAACGGCCGGGGCCGCGAGGAGGAAAACGACCAGGAGAACGTATATACCCAGTTTTCCGCAG
>JALNXI010000256.1 GCA_023230425.1 Methanoculleus sp.
TCCCCTGGTGAAGAGGTTGCACTTGACGGGATCATCAGGCTTGACGGTGCCATTGGTCATCCTGACTCTCCATCCGGTCCAGAGCGCCTTGAGTTTATCACTGACATCAAGGCTCCTCGATGGTCCTACAACCTCAAGGTGGATGGAAATCTGATCTACACCGAACCGGTGACCATCACCTCCCGATCGTTTACGCTATCGAGCTGGGATCTTGGCTACCGGGGGAACGTTCGCATCATTCTCCATCTCTCCGGCGCCGTGCCGGAGGCGGGCACAGAGGATCCCACCCTCCTCCGGATTCTCCAGCGCGGCGCTGATGGCAGGATCATTCCGGGCAGCGAGCACCGCCTCGCGTTCACCCCGCCCTCCTCCCCCGACAACCTCACCCTCTCCCCCGGCTGGAACTTCATCTCGATCCCCCGGCTGCTCTCTCACGGCAACGACACTGCGATGATCTTTGCCGGCATCGATACAGACGGTCGCGCGATCTTCCGGTACGACACCGCTAACCGGACCTGGACGGCGCTCGAAGAGGAGGACCGCCTCGCCCCCCTCGAGGGGTTCTGGGTCTACTCGGCCAATCCAACAACGGTCCCGCTCAACTTCTCGACCGATCCCCTCCTCCCGCCCGCGGAGCGCATCCTCGCCGCGGGCTGGAATGCCGTCGGGACCACCGGCACGGCGCCGGCGACGGCGAGGGATACCCTCTACTCGGTCAACAGAGAGTGGTCGACTCTGATCGGGTTTAATGCCAGATCCCAATCCTTTGAATCGGGGATTGTCAACGGCGGGAACGGCGCAAACGCCGATACCCGGCCGGTCTACCCCGGCAGGGGCTACTGGCTCTCCATGTCCGGGCCGGGCACCCTCTACGCCATAGGAGCGTGATACCGATGAGACGCACACTCTGGATTCTTATCCTCCTCATCGCCCTTATCGGGACGGCGTCCGCCATCCCCGCCCTCCCGGCGGAATTCACGGGCTCGGTCACGATCGACGGGAGCCCGGCGCCGGCAGGGACCGTCATCACCGCCCGGATCGGCGACCGTGACTGCGGCTCGCTCACGCTCGCCGCCGCCGGGGCCTTCGGCGGGGACTCCACGTTTGACAAGCGCCTGCTCGTCGGCGGGGAGGACGGCGATACCGGGAAGACGATCACGTTCTTCGTCGACGGGACGCACGCCGGGACGGCGGTCTACACCCCCGGCACCTCCACAAATCTCGCCCTCGCGGTGACGAAGGGAGATACGCCCGGCAGCGGTTCGTCCGGCGGCACCTCTTCCGGATCGTCGGGCGACGGTGCCCCATCCTCCCCCACCACGACCGCAGCGCCGGTAACAGAGTTCACCGGGAGCGGCACCCTCAAGACCGATGCCGGGGGTGCGGTGCAATCCACGACCGTCATCGCCGCCGCGGGAGGGGACGCCAGCCTCACCATCGGCTGCGGGGCCCGGGCGCTGGACCGTTCCGGGGCCCCCCTCGGTTCGGTGAACGTCGAGATCGTCCCCCCGGGCGACCTCCCCGCCCCGGGTGAGGGGGAAGCGCCGGTCGTCCGGGCGGTCCGGTGCGGTCCTGCCGGGGCGACCTTCGACCCGGCGGTCCGGGTCTCGTTCACGCTCACCCCGGAGGAGTGGGGACGAGCCGGGACCGGACAGTTCGTCGTCCGGTGGTACAGCAGCGGGGCCGGCGCCTGGGAACCTCTTGCGACGACGGTCCACGCCTCGACCCGCACGATCACCGCAACAGTCCCGCACTTCACCCTGGTTGCGGTCTTTGCCGTGCCGGCGGAGGTGGCCCCGGAGGCCACGGCTGCGGCAGTTCCCGCCGGTGTGGAAACTCCGACGTTCGGGGTCACAGCAGTGGGGGTCGCCGTGAGACAGGCCGGGCTGCCGTTCCCGTGGCTCGCCGGGCTTGCGGCCCTGGCCGGGGTGTTCCTCCTCATCCGTGTGCGGGGGAGGTGACGACCCCTCCTGCTTCCCATGGGGAGCAGACGGGTGCCGGAGGATATAAGTGGATGGGCGCAGCATCACAGAGTAACGATGCATCCACTGACACAGATCCGGCAGAATCTTCGTATCATCCGGGAACGCTACGGCGTAGCCCGTATCGGCGTCTTTGGATCTGTGGCGCGGAACGAAGCCACCGCGGCAAGCGATATCGATATCCTGGTGGAGTTCCGGGAGGGGGAGGAGACCTTCGACCACTTCATGGACCTCAAGTTCTACCTTGAGGACCTCCTGGGCCGAAGAACGGACCTCGTCATCGCCGATACCTTGAAGCCCCGGATCCGGGATGCCGTCCTCGGCGAGGTTGTCTATGCCCAGGGATCTCCTGCTGTATCTTGAGGACATCATCCAGAACGGGCTCGGTTCTCTGGAGGATGCCGATCGAGACGATGATCCGGGAAGCGGAATGAGCCAATCGGAGCCTGCACCACGGGGACGGTCGTTAGTTCACGTGCCTGTCCGGTAAAGTCCTGCGTTTCTTGTCCGTCTTGTTTCAGAGCCCCTTCTTTTGTGCCAGTTCCTTTCCCTGTGCGTAGAGAGCAACACTTCCGGTCCCCCAATTGCCCCATAGGGTTATTTTATATATTTATACTCATATGTGTACTAATTGAGGTGATACACCATGCCAGGATTTGATGGAACCGGACCATCCGGCCGCGGCCCGATGACGGGCGGCCGGCGGGGCCGGTGCGTTCTGCCCCCGACTGCGGCGGCGGAAGGCGAGTCCGCCACGCCGGTGCTTCGCGGCATCGGCCGGGGCGGTATCCCGTGGGGATGCGGCCGCGGCGGCCGGGCACGCGGCCGGTGGTAACGGTCAGTGCCGTATCGGAGCGAAGGCGCTATCTGCACGCGGGACGGATCTCTTCCCCGGGAGAGATGATACATGAATGAGAACAAACCCGGCGAGGGACGCTGCCGCCGCGGGCGGGGCCGGCCCCGGGTCCGCCGGATGATCGGCGATGAGGGGGCCTTCCGCTGTTTCGGCCCCCTCTGCGGGCGGCCCGACGAGTTCGTCCTCCTCCTCCCCGAGGAGGTCGAGGCCCTGCGGCTCGTCGACCTCCAGGGGCTCGAACAGGAAGAGGCTGCCCTCACCCTCGGCGTCTCCAGGAAGACCCTCTGGCGCGACCTCCACGAGGCGCGGGGAAAGGTCGCCGACGCCCTGGTGCACGGGAAGATGATCCGGATCGCCGGATGCGGCCGCCAGCGGGAAGAGGGATGCCCTGAAGATGAGGGCGATCCCTCCCCGTGACGGGGGCGAGGCTCCCCTGCCGGTGGGCGCGGAAAGCGTGCGGTTGCGCGCCGACCTTCCAGCACGCGACGTTTTTTTCAACTTGATCCCGGCGGTCGTAGCCCGTCATCCCGGGTGTCCAGACCTCCTTTCAGCCGTTACACCCGGCACCCGATCCTTCGATAGTTATCGGCGAAGCGTGATGTGCCGTCTCCTGAGAGGGGAGGTTGTGTCCCGGGTTACGCCACCCTCCACCACATGATCACCACATTGTTTGTCTCGACGAATGTGCCGTTCGCGTCGGCGTGCGGGAGGACCAGATCCCGGATGCGTTCTGCCACGCCCTCGTCGACCTCGACGAACCGGCCGACGAAGGATGCGGTCGAACGGACTTTCTCCTCGATAGTCATCGTATTGGTGAACGAGAAATGCGTGACGTTGAGCAGCCTGCCCCATTCCCTGAGAACGACGTAGGCAAAGTAGTC
>JALNXI010000257.1 GCA_023230425.1 Methanoculleus sp.
GGCCATCGCCTCCACCGACGTCAGCCGGAACGGCCGGCCGAAGTTCACCGGGTTTGCGGCCACGAGGAAGGGGAGTGCCCGGCGGTTGCGCCAGGAGGCGACGGCCCCGGTGTCGAGCACCTCCCACGAGCAGTCGAGCGCCGTTATCGAGGGGAGGCACCGGTCGGCGGGGGAGACCGCCTGCTCCGCGGTCGGGTCGAGGAGGAGGGTCGAGCGGGGGATCTTTGCGACGGCGGTGACGATCCTCGCAAGCCCACGCTGTGCGAGTTTCTTTGCCGTGCACTTCCGGGGATCGCAGGTGTTGTCCCGATAGGCGTAGAGCGGTATCATCAGTCTTGTTATGGTACGCCGCCGAGATCCTATCAATGTACGTGCTCATCGCTCCCTGTATCCGGAACCCCGCGTGTCGTGCCCGCGGAATAACGACCGATGAGGACCTCCGCCAGTTCCAGCGGGCCATCGAGCGCTGCCGGCGCTTCTCGATCGATATGGTCCCGCTCCCCTGCCCGGAGACGATCTACCTCGGGTCCGACCGGCCCCCGGGCTCGTTCCTCGACCGCCTCGCGACGCCCGGATTTGCGGCGCTCCTCGACCGGCTCGAGGCGGAGGTCCGCACCATCATCAGGGAGCGGGGAGAGCCGCCGCTTGCGATCGTCGGCGTGGACTCCTCCCCCGCCTGCGGGGTGACGGCCACCTACTACTCGTCCGTAAAACAGCCCGGGCGCGGGGCGTTCCTCGCCCGGTTCCCGGAGATCCCGGCAATCGACGTGAAGGAGTTTGCCTGCCACCGCATATACCTCGCCGCCCCGCTCTTCTCTGAGGCGGAACAGGCCTACAACCTTCTCCTCCACGACCTCCTCGAACAGCACCTCTTCGACGTCTACCTCCCGCAGGAGGTGGGGGACACAAGCAACACCCGGTGCCGGGAGGAGCACGAGGCTATCTTCGCGCAGCACCTCCTGGCGCTCCGCGATGCCGATATCGTTGTCGCGGTCATCGACGG
The DNA here is from genome assembly GCA_023230425.1 of Methanoculleus sp. Taxonomy (GTDB): domain Archaea; phylum Halobacteriota; class Methanomicrobia; order Methanomicrobiales; family Methanoculleaceae; genus Methanoculleus. Next base: position 1,004 of record JALNXI010000257.1, read on the forward strand.
CGCGGACGCCGATTCGGGGACATCCTGGGAGATGGGGTATGCGTATGCCCTCGGCCGCCGGATCGTCGCGCTCCGCACCGACTTCCGGATCGCCGGGCACCATGAACGGGTCAACCTGATGCTCGAAGAATCGGCCACGGTCGTCACGGCGAAGGAGGACCTCCCGGGGGTGCTCGGGTCGCTCCTCACGGCGTCAGGGTGACCGCCGGCCGTCACCTGATCGTCGAGAGGACGTTCCTCTCACCCTCGCGGGTGCAAGGCCACGCTATCCGCCACCGCCCGGATGAAGTGGCCGCGAGGCTCCTGTTACATCGGGGTGTGGTTCGATTGATGGAAGATAGGTGCTGTTTTCTCATCCAGGGGCGTCCCTTGCGGAATCGTTTAAAAAATGAGGGTATATTGTCGGGTGTGTGATAACCATACGGTGTCTGCAGGCGATACCGGGACGGTTGTGCCTCCCGCCCCGGTGCCCCATCCAACCGTGTGCCAGTATGAGTGTTTAGAGAGGTGTGCCTGGTTTTTACACCGGGGCAGTTCCCCGGTGTGGACGTTAACCTTGACGTTGGTGCAGTCAGCGTGGTGAATGTTCCGTTCACCGATCCCAGCCGATCTCTTGCCGGTCCGGGCCACATGTGCCCGTGTGGCCCAGATCGTCGACAGAGATTCCCCGTCTCTGCCGACTCTGGGGGATCATGAGTTGATCGATATCGTATATATCTTTTTTGGCTAATGCCTTGCATTAGGGTGTGGCATTATGCGTGGCAATGGAGTATGCAACACTACAAAACCCTATATCCCCCGGCGCGAAACTCTATTTGCACATGGATCCCACTACCGACGCACTCTCTCTCCTGCTCAGCACATTAAAAGAGCATCCGCGAGGCATGTCGGTCTCCGACCTTGCTGCCGCCGTTGGTATCAATCGGAACACCGTCTCCCGCTACCTTGACGTCCTCCTCGTATCGGGCCAGGTGGAGATGGAGACCTACGGGAAGGCCAAGGTCTTCTACCTCTCGCAGAGGGTCCCCATCGCTGCCATGCTCAACTTCTCGTCGGATCTTGTGCTGGTCCTCGACCGCGATCGCCGGATCGTCCAGGCAAACGATGCGGTCTGCACGTTTGCGGGGAGAGAGCGGGACGATATCATCGGGAACGGCATCGAGGCATCACCGCTCGCCGCGTTCGACCACCCGCTGATACGGAGCCGGATCACCGATGCCCTCAACGGGCGTGAGGTCACAGAAGAACTCCGGTTCCTGCGGCACGACGAGGAACTCTTCTTCCGGATCAAGTTTCTTCCCACCGTCTTCAACGACGGGGCCCCGGGAGTCACCATCATCCTCGAGGATATCACCGAGGGCCGGCGGGCGGAGGAGGCCCTGCGCGAGAGCGAGTTGCTCTTCCGGAGCCTCGTCGAGAACATCAGCGACCTGATCCTGAACGTTGACGAGACCTGCACGTTCACCTACGTTAGCCCAAAAAGCCGGGAGATCCTCGGCTACGCGCCCGAAGAGATGCTTCGAAAGACGCCCTGCGACTTCATGGCCCCGGAAAAGGCAGAACGGGTCAGAGAAGAGTTTACCACGCTCTTTGCCGATCCGGAGCCGCGGGTCCTCTTTGAGTGGACGATGCTCCACCGGGACGGAAGCGCCGTCATCCTCGATGTGAGCGGGACGCCGGTCTACGACATGATCGGCGACTTTACCGGCTACCGGGTGGTCTGCCGTGACGTCACCGAGCGGGTCCGGGCCGTAAAGAGGGTGGCCCAGTGGAAGTCATTCCTCTACTCGGTCGTCAACAACGTCCCGAGCATGGTCTTCGTCCGGGAGGTGGATGGGAACACGTTCGTCTTCTCGAACCGGGCCGCCGAGACCTTCCTTGGAATGACCCAGGAGGAGATGGCAGGAAAGCGGGCCGCCGACCTCTTCCCGCCGGAGATGGCGGCTTTCTTCGCCGACGGCGACCAGGAGGTGCTGGAGCGGTCGGCCGCCCGGGAAGAGAAGGTTCACCTCCCGACGGGGGAGAGCATCTCCATGAAGAAGATCCCCATCTTCAACTCCCGGGGCGTGCTCCGGTACATGCTCGGGATCGCCGAGGACGTCACCGACCGCGCCGCCGCCGAGGATCTCCTGGTTGCGGAGCGCGACCGGGCGCAGGGCTACCTGAATGCGGCCGGCGTGATGATCGCGGTGATCGGGGCGGACGGGACCATCAACCTCGTCAACCGGCGGGGGAGCGAGATCCTGGGGTATGCCGAGGAAGACCTCGCCGGGAAGAACTGGTTTGCGACGGTCGTCCCGGAGCGCCTGCGCGATCGGCTCGGCCAGAACTATCTCCGCCTCGTGGCCGGGGAGATCGAGCCACCCGCCTTCGAGGAGAGCCCGGTTGTAACCCGGGACGGCCGGGAACGGTTGGTCCTCTGGCACAATGCTCTCCTTCGGGATGCGGACGGCAACGTCGTGGCGATGGTGAGCTCCGGCGAGACGGTCGCGGAGTAGCCGGCCGGTACCGCCGGTACGGGAACCCCGGTAGTTCCGGCCGTATCTCGTGCGGTTTCGGGTGTCATCCCTTAAATACGCCGCAGGGCACATACAGTACTGGTGACAACCTTGGTAGACATCATCTCCCTTGTTCTTATAGCAGTCGTGGTGCTGATCGTCATCGGCATCGCGGTCGCCCTGATTGGTATCTACAACCG
>JALNXI010000012.1 GCA_023230425.1 Methanoculleus sp.
GCTGTCGTCTTCCTGAACCTTGCAGACGACCCGGCCGTCGAGCGGATCATCACGCCGCGTCTCGCGCTCACCACGGCCGAGTACCTGGCGTTCGAACTCGGCTACCACGTGCTGGTCATCCTGACGGATATGACCAACTACTGCGAGGCGCTCCGCCAGATCGGTGCGGCCCGTGAAGAAGTGCCCGGCCGGCGTGGCTATCCGGGTTACATGTACACGGACCTTGCAAGCATCTACGAGCGTGCCGGTATCATCAAGGGCACCAAGGGCTCGGTGACCCAGATCCCGATCCTGACGATGCCGGGTGACGATATCACTCACCCGATCCCGGACCTGACCGGCTACATCACCGAAGGGCAGATCGTGGTCAACCGTGATCTGCACCGAAAAGGTATCTACGCGCCGATCAACGTTCTGCCCTCGCTCTCCCGTCTGATGAACCTCGGTATCGGGAAGGGGCACACCCGCGAGGACCACAAGAAGGTCTCGGACCAGCTCTACGCGGCATATGCGGAGGGGAACGACCTCCGGGGCCTTGTGGCCATCGTCGGGAAGGACGCGCTCTCGGAGCGCGACCGGATGTTCCTCGAGTTCGCCGACCTCTTCGAGGACCGGTTCGTCAGGCAGGGCCTCTACGAGGACCGGTCGATCGAGGAGACGCTCGACCTCAGCTGGGATCTCCTCTCGACGCTGCCGGAGGAGCAGCTCGTGCGTATCGACCGCGAACTGATCCAGAAGTACCACCCGAAGTACCGGAAGAAGGCGCAGGGGTAAGTGTCCAATGGCGCTACGAGATATCAAGCCGACTCGTTCCGAGCTGATCAACATCAAGCGACGGATCAAGCTCTCGGAGCGCGGCTACAACATCTTAAAGATGAAGCGCGATGGGCTGATCCTGGAGTTCTTCAAGGTGCTGCAGCAGGCGAAAGACAGTCGCGGTGCACTGCTGGAGCGCTACACACACGCAATGGAGATGATCGCACTCGCCGAGACGGTCGAGGGTGCTATCGGGGTGAAGGCTGCCGCATTATCGACGGCGGACATCCCGGCCATCTCCCTCAAAAGCAAGAACATCATGGGCGTCGTCGTCCCGGAGATCGAGGCGTCTTCGGTCCGGAAGGGTGTTCTCGATCGTGGTTACGGGATGCTCGGCACATCTGCCGTCATCGACGAGACCGCGGAGGCGTTCGAGGACCTGCTCGAGGCCATCATCGAGGCTGCCGAGATCGAGACGACCATGAAGCGGCTGCTCGATGAGATCGAGGGCACCAAGCGGCGCGTGAACGCGCTCGAGTTTAAGGTGATCCCCGAACTCACCGAGGGCAGAAACTTTATCAAGATGCGGCTCGATGAGATGGAACGTGAGGAGCTCTTCCGCCTGAAAAAGATTAAGGCGCGGAGCGCCTGATCAGGGGTCAGGTGATACCCGGTGGAGATCGGTACGCTCGCTGATGCAGGGAAGTTGACGGGAACGGTGATGCTACGGGTGGATTTCAACTCCCCCATCGATCCCTCGTCAAACCAGATCCTGGACGATAAGCGGTTCCGGGAGCACCTGCCGACAGTGCAGGCACTCGAAGATGCGCGGCTTGTCGTCCTCACGCACCAGAGCAGGCCCGGCAAGAAGGACTACACGACGCTTGAGGCACACGCGGCGAAGCTGGAGCGTCTGCTCGGCCGCCCGGTGACCTACGTGGACGATATCTTCGGGCGATGCGCCCGGGAGGCGATCCGGAACGCAAAGCGGGGGGACGTCCTGATGCTTGAGAACCTCCGGTTTGCCGCCGAGGAGAACCTGACCCTGAAGCCCGAGGAGGCGAAGAAGACCCTCCTTGTCCGGAGGCTGGCGTCGATGGCCGACTTCTATGTCAACGACGCCTTCGGCACGGCGCACCGGTCACAGCCGTCGATTGTGGGGTTGCCGCTCGCGCTCCCGTCGGTGGCCGGCCTCCTGATGGAGAAGGAGGTCGCGAACCTCTCCCGGGTCTTTACCGGCGCCCCACGCCCCGTCACCTTCGTGCTCGGCGGGACGAAGGTGGACGACTCGATTGCTGTCGCAGAGAACGTCCTTCTGCGCGGGACGGCCGACCGCGTTATCGTTGTCGGGGTGGTCGGAAACGTCTTCCTGCTTGCGGCAGGCTACGATATAGGGCGGCCTTCGACCCAGCTGATCGATCACCTGGGCTACCGGGGCGAGATCGATACGGCAAAAGACCTCCTCGAGACCTACCCGGACCGGCTCCTGATGCCGCACTCGGTCGCGGTCCGTGAGGACGGCGAGCGGGTGGAGTTTCCGGTGGATGCCGTTCCGGAGGAGGCCCAGGTGCTGGACCTCGGGAGCGAGTCGATCGACCTCCTTTCAAGGGAGATCTCCGGGTCGGGGACGGTCGTGGTGAACGGCCCGGCCGGGCTCTTCGAGGAGGAAGCGTTCGCCGTCGGGACCTTCGAGCTCCTGAAGGCGGCCTCCACCGTGGAGTTCTCGGTGGTGGGCGGCGGGCACTCCGGTGTCGCCATCGAGCGGCTCGGTCTTGAGGATAAGTTCTCGCACATCTCTACCGGCGGCGGGGCGGCGATCGAGTTCCTGACCGGGAAGAAGATGCCCGCCATCGAGGCGCTGGAGATATCCCGGAAGATCTTCGGGTGAGGGGTACGGTCCCCTCATCTCTTCTCTCCTGAATCGTTCTTCCCCCGCATCGCGGGATGTGGTTGTATCCTGCCCGGCCCCCGGACAGGTCCTCGCTGCCGTCTCCCGCAGGTCACCTTGCTTTCGCGTGCCATATTGCTATAGCCGGGGCTCCGTCGCACTTTTCCGTATGGCTCCTTTGAGGTGGTTCCAGGAAAAAGGAGGTGGGGTCTAGCCTCACGGAATGAGGTGGGGGGCCACACCCGAGATGTCGGGGTCTGGTGTTATGTCGCTTGGTGTCGCTGAATACTGGTGCAGGAGCGCCGTATGCTTACGGGATCGCCCCTCACCGAATCAATGTATCCTGGTAGGTGTGTGGTGAATTGCTGATGGAATTGAACGACTGATGATCGCTGGGTGTGGTATTTCCCCGATCCAGTGTCTATAATACTAGATATATAATATTTTTCAATAATTATCTGGGCAAATATATTCATTAAAATAATAATCAGGGCCTTAAGATGTATCCTTTAATCATGGGGATTGTTTAAACGCAGTTAATTTCCGACCACAATCTCTTATATACACCCATGTACCCGGCGGGGTAGGGTGGGAGAGATCCCCGGGCCCGCGCTGCCCTGGGGTCGCCTCTCGCACTCGTCCCCGGACTCCACGGCGGCTCACTCATGGAGGAGGGCGACCCGGGAGCCTACCGGGATACCGATATCCGCGCCGATCGGGCTGCACTTCACCGACATCAGGTAGGCCACCGGCGGGAGGTCACGCTCATCGGAGAGCGACTCGTAGTTCGCCATGCCCTTGGCGATGATGAGTGTCGCACGGTCAAGGGCCTCCGTGAGGTTCGGCGGGGCAATATCCCGGTTGAGGCCGAGTTCGGCGATGCCGTCCGTGGTGGTGGTGAGCAGATCCACCCTGCGGTCGAGCCCGAGCGCCACTGCGTCCTTGATGGTCGCGTCGTTCAAGATCGGTGCGCCCCGGACGGCAAACGTGACGTGTGACCCGCTCTTCCTGAGGTGGTCGGCGAGGAGGGCGTCAAAGACGATCTCCCCGCAGTTGTCGGCGATGTAGACCACCCGGGAGGTGAGGGCCTCCATCGCGGCGGTATCATCAACAGTCAGTCCCGCCGCAAACTCCCGGCGGAAGAACTCGACGAAGTTGTCGGTGACGGTATGGGCCTCCGATCCGTAGTCCAGCGTGTTACCGATGACCGCCGCGAGCGCAAGATCGCGGAATGTCACAAGGTCGCCGCGCACCGCCAGAGAGACCGCCATTGCATCCTCGTTGTTGGCCTGCTTCAAGGACCGGTAGGGGTCGGTGTCGCCGATCATCCGGTAGGCGAGGCGGTGCACCCGGCTCGCGATGACGGGTGCGGGCACCGGGTCAGCGAGAGAGCACTGGAGGAGGTCCCGGCACGCCCCGGCGACCTTCAGGACGAGCGCCTCATCGTCGGTGCAGAGCCGGCTCTCATACTCGACACGGGAGATCAGGCAATCCGTGCAGCCCTGGTGAAGTCTCATGCTGCAGGTACTTAGGTCCGGGGAAGTGAAAAATGGTATGATGGGGCCACTGCGATTTGAACGCAGGTCAGAAGACCCCCAGTCTCCTAGGATGGCCAGGCTACCCTATGGCCCCTCCTCATAGTATGTGCTTGAACAACACATATATCTTCGCTTTTTGGAGGGATGGGAAGGGGATGATAGCCGGGAAACTCCATCAGTAAGGGTGAGGTAGTTCACCCCCGCATTCTCTTGTAATCCTCGACATTCCGTGTCAGCTGTTCCAGTTCGCTGCCGGTGATCTCCATCCTGCCTGCCAGTGCGTTGACCTCGGTGAGGAGCTGCTGGATGCGCACGTACATAACATACATAATAAACAGCAGACAGATGATGGTCACTGAGAGCAGGACTATCATGATTGCGTTGATATCAGTCATCATGGTTCTCTCCTGAATAGTGCGCGGGCGAGCCGCTCGATAAACCCTTCCTGGACCTCTTCTGGCTCATCCCCGACAGGGACGCCCGCTATCCGGGCTGCGATCCTTCGGAACGCTTTTGATGATTCGGATCCCGGCGACCTGACGACAACCGGTGTCCTCGCTGCTGCTGCTCTCCGCACGTCCGCATCTTCGGGGATCGTATCGAAGATCGGCACATCGAGAGCCTTCTCGATCTTTCTCCGGCTCATATCGATGCTCTCCGGTGTCACCCGGTTGAGGATAGCCCCCCCGACGGTCCCGCCGATCATCTCTGTCAGGATCTTGATCTTCAGGGCATCCACGAGCGAAGAGATCTCAGGGTTCACAACCAGCAGCACCTCGTCTGCTACGGTGAGCGGTATGACTGCATCAGCGCCGATACCGGCAGGCGCGTCGAGGAGCAGGAAATCGCAGCGGTCGGTGAGGTCGCACATAACGTCTTTGAGCCGCTCGGGGTCCGCGTTCTGAAATCCCTGGAGTGAGAGGCCGCTCGGCACGACCTTGAGGCCGTAGGGCCCCTCATACATCGCGTCCTGGATCGGCGCCTTCCCTGCCAGAACCTCGTGGAGCGTGACCGGTGTCTCTGTGAGCCCCAGCACCAGCCCGAGGTTGGCCATACCCATATCCGTATCTATGATGCAGGTCTCCCTGCCATACTGGGCCAGCGCCGTCCCGAGGTTCGCGGTCACAGTCGTCTTCCCGGTACCTCCTTTTCCAGAGGCAATGGTGTAGGCCCTGATCATCCGAAACCGTCTCAAGGATAGATCGTAGTTGTCAAATTTAAACTTATTCGTTTGATCCTTTCATCAGAGAGGCTAAAATGACTATTCTGCGCGAGGAGGTACTCTCTCCCCGGCAGACCGGGGCAATAAGCGCCTGGAGATGTCTTTCTCATTCTGTTCTATGAAGGTGCTGTGCTGCCGGGGCTTTCCTGCCTCTACGATGACATTGTTGCTCAGGATCGGCCACGGGGTTCTATCGGGTGTTGCAACAGCATCTCATCCTTCCGGCGACTAAAACTGCTCTTATTCGGGGTCAAATCTGGGGTAATGAAAGGCCTGGAGTAATAGTAATTCGATATTCATATATGATGCAACGCAGATATGTCCATGAGGATGTACCGGGGTTTAACCATATGAGTCACTATCCTATCATGGAAGGGAATGCCCAACGATACATCGATGAGATTCGGTCTGTCGTCGGTGTCGTCGGATGCGCTCTCGTATCCTGTGAGGGCGTGGTTCTGGGTAAGCACTTCCGGGAAGGTAGCCCGTCATCGTCCCTTTTTGCAGCAATGTGTGCCACGGTCCTTGCAGCGGCAGAGGCAGCTTGCGGCAGCGTTCGTGTGCAGCGGCCGTCCATGGTCACCATCACCGCAGCCGACGCTACAATTCTCATCGTGGGTGCGGGAGAGGATACCCTGCTCACAGCGGTAATAGATAAGTCTGGGGATCTCCCATCAGTACAGAGACGGTTATCAGCTATAGCAGTCAGGATCGGAGAGGAGGCGTGATGTATACAATACTGGTTGTCGATGATAGCCCCATGATCGTCGACGTCTTTGTAACCATGCTGGAGCGTGGTGGATATAGGCCGATAACCGCCTTTAGCGGCGAGGAGAGCCTGGAAGTCCTGAAGGCGACCCCTCCGGATCTGGTTCTTCTGGATATCATGATGGAGCCGATGGATGGCTGGGAGACGCTCGGGAAGATCAAGGACAACCCTGAAACGCGGGATATCCCTGTCCTCATGCTGACGGCCAAGCCCCTCACGCCTGAGGAGGCGAACGAATACGGCGCCTACATCGAGGACTATATCCTCAAACCGACCACCCACCACCAGCTCTACGAAGCCATCGCACATGTTCTGGCACGCCGACACTCTATCGCTGCCGATATCGAACGGGCGCGCAAGGCCGGCGTGGACCCCCGTATCATCGACGAGTATGAACGCCTCTCAAAGAGCGTCGATATCAACAGGCGCCTCCTGAAGATCCTGGAGACCACCTACAGCATCAAGGATGCCCGGGCGGGCATGGGTGAGAACATAACGAGGGCCATAAAGAGTATGGCGGCGAGCATCAACCTCCAGGAAGAGCGTCTGAACCAGGTCCGGGCTCAGTTTGAAGATATCTTCGAGGCACGTTGATCGCCCTCACTCTCCCGGCTTGAAGGGGATCTCCCTCGCGCGCTGGTGGCCGGAGAGAGCCGGGTCATACGGGCGGCCGGTGCGGGCCCGCACCGGTTGGGACGACGCCTGATCGCCAGGCAGATCGGCCTGGCCGTGGGTGAGGGTCCTCAGCGCCCGCCTCTAATAGTAGTCCGTACGTTCCTGCCGCCCGATGTAGACGATCGCGGCCGTCAGCACGAGGATTGCGGCAAGCGTCATGCCGATATCGAGGGGTTCGACAGGCTCGACCCCGAAGGTCAGCACCCGCCGCACCATCGCCGTGATGCCCGCTATCAGGATCGGCGTCACCTGCACCCGGTTTGTTCTGAAATATGCTGTCACCGTCTCCAGGATCTCTACGATGATGAGGGTCAAGAGGAGCGCGTGCAGCACCTGGAGCACGCCCTGCGTCATGTCTTCGGCATGGAAGAGCGCCGCTATCTGCAGGGCAACATCGTAGAATGAGATGAGCGCGAGCAGGGAGAGTGAGATGGCGATGAGCAGGTATATGCCCAGCGTTACCCCGGATATGGTGGATATGGCCGTATCGGCACGGGTTTTGAGTGGAGTCATGCGGGCGCCCCGGGTAGGGAGTATATATAGAAAAAGACCGTCCCCGGGCATTAAACATTCCGGTAGGCCTGCAACAGGTGGCGTATTGAAAAGTTTATATCGTTAGACTGCGAATGATATGATACGTCTGCAAGTAAGTTTTTTATACTATTCTCGCATTGTAATAATGCTGGATGGCAGTACGCGCGGGGTCTATAGCTCAGTTAGGTAGAGCGCCTGGCTTTTAACCAGGTGGTCGGGGGTTCAAATCCCCTTGGGCCCGTTGCCATGGGCGATGTCTGTGGATTTTAACAAGGTGATGCATCTGATACGCAACTCTTTCGTCGGCGGGGTGTAAGGCGATGGGCACTTCGCTTGACGTACTCAAACATGAGATGGTTCCGGACCATCAGATTATGGACGAAGAAGAGGTCGCGGACCTTCTTGCGACGTACCATATCTCTTTAGAACAATTGCCAAAAGTTTATCATGATGATCCTGCAGTAAGGGCTATTGGGGGCGATGTCGGGAACGTCATCCGGATTACCCGTGACAGTCGCACGGCGGGCAGAGCCGAAGCCTACCGCCTCGTCATGAAGAGACCAAAGAAATAAATCAGAGGCCGGGAGCTGATCCATCTGTTAGATAGAAGTGTTTTGTCGAGAGCATATTTTTCGCGGGAACATGTGGCACGTCACCAGTTAGACTCTTATAATAACTTCCTCCTGCACAATCTCCAGAAAGTTGTCGACGAACAACGTGTTATTGAGACTGATATTGAGACCCGTGGAAAAGGCAAAGAGGCTGTATGGGTTGAACTGGGCAAGATCGAGGTGAAGAAACCCCGGGTCCGTGAGGCGGACGGGTCGCAGTCCGAACTCTTCCCGAGCGAGGCGCGCCTCCGGAACCTCACGTACGCGGCACCCATTCAACTCGACATGACGCTCGTCCTGGGTGAAGAGCCGCGGGATCCGATCGTCACTATCATCGGGCAGCTGCCGGTGATGGTAGGATCGGCCGCCTGCAACCTCTACGCCATGAACGACGCCGAGCGGACCGCACAAGGTGAAGACCCTCTTGATCCCGGCGGCTACTTCATCGTCAACGGCACGGAGCGGGTGCTGATGACGCTTGAGGACCTTGCCTCAAACAAGATCATGACCGAGTTCACCGAGCGCTACAACGAGCGGATCTACGTAGCGAAGGTCTTCTCGCAGTACCGGGGCTACCGGGCACTCGTGATCGTCGAGCGGAACAGGAAGAACCTGCTTGAGGTCTCGTTCCCCTCGGTCGCCGGGCACCTCCGTTTCGTCGACCTGATGCGGGCGCTGGGGCTCCAGGGTGACCACGATATCGTGGAAGCAGTCTCTACCGATGAAGAGATCCTCACCTTCATGATGCAGAACCTGGAGGAGAGCGATTGCGACACCGTCGACGACGGCGTCATGTATGTCGGGAAGAAACTCGCTCCCAACCAGACCCGGGACTATCAGCGGAAGCGGGCGGAGTTCGTCCTTGACAACTACCTCCTCCCCCACCTGAATTACCTGATGCCGGTGGGCATAAAAGAGGAAGACCCCGGCTACCGGCCGGCAGTCGAGGGCGTTCGCCTCGCAAAGGCGCACTTCCTCGGACGTATGGCCGAGGCCTGTTTCGACCTGGTGCTTGAGAGGCGCCGGATCGATGACAAGGACCACTACGCAAACAAGCGGCTGAAACTTGCCGGCGACCTGATGGAAGACCTCTTCCGGATCTCACTCAACCGCCTGACAAGGGACGTGAAGTACCAACTCGAGCGGGCCAGCATGCGCCACCGCGACCTCTCGATCGGCACCGCCGTGCGCGCAGATGTCCTGACCGAACGGCTGCTGCACCCGCTTGCCACCGGCAACTGGGTGGGCGGGCGCACCGGTGTCTCGCAGCTTCTGGACCGGGTAGACCACATGGCGGTGCTCTCGCACCTCCGGCGTGTTATCTCCCCGCTCTCCCGTTCGCAGCCTCACTTCGAGGCCCGTGACCTGCACCCCACCCAGTGGGGCCGGATCTGTCCGAGCGAGACCCCCGAGGGTCCGAACTGTGGGCTGGTGAAGAACTTCGCCCAGATGGTCGAGATCAGTAAGGGCGTTATCGACGAAGAGGAAGTGAAGAATATTCTGTATGATATGGGTGTCATCGCCCTCCGGAGGGAGACGACATGAGACAATCACGTGTCTTCGTTGACGGTGCTCTGATCGGGCTTGTGAATGACCCTCAGGACCTGGTCGCCCGGATGCGCGATATGCGCCGGCGCGGCGAGATCCCCGCCGAGGTTAACGTCTCCTACAAGGAGTTCAACAAAGATGTCATCGTCCACACCGATCGCGGGAGAGCCCGCCGGCCCCTGATCGTGGTCCGGAACGGCAAACCGGAGGTGACCGGGGATGAGATCGACCTCCTCCGGAAAGGTGAGATGACCTTCGAGGACGTGGTGCAGAAGGGCGCGATCGAGTTTGTCGATGCCGAAGAGGAGGAAGACCTCTTCATCGCCATCAACGAAGCGGACCTCACTCCCGAACACACGCATCTTGAGATCGACCCCTCGCTCATACTGGGGATCGGTGCGGCGCACGTTCCGTTCCCCGAGCACAACGCCAGCCCCCGTGTCACCATGGGTGCAGGGATGGTCAAGCAGGCGCTCGGGTTCGGTGCGGCGAACATGAAACTCCGCCCCGACACCCGGGGGCACATGCTCCACTACGTCCAGAAACCCCTCACCTTCACCCAGACCTCCGATGCGATCGGTTCCGACGACCGGCCTGCAGGCCAGAACTTCGTCGTCGCGATCATATCCTACGAGGGGTTCAACATTGAGGACGCGCTGATCATCAACAAGGCCGCCATCGACCGGGGCCTCGGACGGTCGCACTTCTTCCGCACCTACGATGGTGAGGAGCGGCGTTACCCCGGCGGCCAGGTCGACCGGATCCAGGTTCCGGACGAAGAGGTCTCCGGAGCACACGGCTCCGAGTTCTACGCGAACCTTGATGTCGACGGCGTCATCAGCCCCGAGACGGTTGTCCGTGAGAAGGATGTGCTGATAGGTAAAACCTCCCCGCCGAGATTCCTCGAGGAGCCTACGAGCGAGTTGATCGCTGTCGAGAAGCGGCGCGACACGTCGGTCACGATGCGGAGCAACGAGCATGGCATCGTGGATACCGTCATCATCACCGAGGGCGAGAACTCCTCGCGTCTCGTGAAGGTCCGGACCCGGGATCTCAGGGTCCCGGAGGTGGGCGACAAGTTTGCATCCCGGCACGGCCAGAAGGGCGTTATCGGGCTCATCCAGCCTTCGGCGGATATGCCGTTCACCGAGTCGGGCATGACGCCCGACCTGATCATCAACCCCCATGCGATCCCGAGCCGTATGACTGTCGGGCATATGCTCGAGATGCTCGGCGGCAAGGTCGGCTCCCTCGAAGGCCGCCGGATCAACGCGACGGCGTTCCGCGGCGAGCGCGAGGCGGATCTTCGGGGTTCGCTCAAGGAGCTCGGCTTTGCCCACAACGGCCGTGAGGTGATGTACGACGGCATAACCGGCCGGCAGTTTGCGGCCGACATCTACATCGGCGTCATCTACTACCAGAAACTCTACCACATGGTCTCGAGTAAGATGCACGCGCGGTCGCGCGGCCCCGTCCAGGTGCTTACCCGCCAGCCGACCGAAGGGCGTGCTCGTGAGGGTGGTCTCCGGTTCGGTGAGATGGAACGGGACGTGATGATCGGCCATGGCGCGGCCATGGCCCTCAAGGAGCGGCTGCTTGACGAGTCGGATAAGGTGACCCAGTGGGTCTGTGCGAAGTGCGGCATGGTGGCGATGCTCGACCGGAAGAGAAAGGTCACGCGGTGCCTTGCCTGCGGCGGCGAGACCGATATCTACCCCGTCGAGATGAGTTACGCCTTCAAACTCCTCCTTGACGAGATGAAGAGTATGGGCATTGCACCCCGCCTGAGACTCGATGATATGGTATAAGAGAGGGGGCAGTTTCAAACTATGACCAGTCCAAAACGTGTTGGAAGGATCGAATTCGGGCTCTTCTCTCCGAAGGAGATCCGCAAAATGAGCGTCCGGAAGATCATCTGGGCGGACACCTATGACGATGACGGGTTTCCCTACCCCCAGGGTTTGATGGACCTGAACCTGGGCGTCATCGATCCGGGTCTCCGGTGCAAGACCTGCGACCAGAAGGCAGCAGATTGCCCGGGCCACTTCGGGCATATCGAACTCGCGAAACCCGTCATCCACGTCGGGTATACCCGGCTGATCCGGAAACTCCTGCGGGTGACCTGCCGGTCCTGTTCCCGGCTGCTGATGACGGCCGAAGAGGTCGAGAAGGTCGTCGGGCCCGAGGACAGCGAACTTGCCGGGGATATCATCTCTGAGAAGGACATCAAGAAAGAGCGGGTCTGCCCTCACTGCGGGGAGCAGCAACTCAAGATCAACTTCGAGAAACCCACCACCTTCTCCGAGGTCTTTGTGGAAGACGGGAGGAAGACCGAGCACAAACTGACTCCGGCCGACATCCGGGCGCGCCTCGAGAAGATCCCGGACGACGACCTGCGGGTTATGGGAGTCAACCCGGACGTCGCGCGACCGGAATGGACGATCCTCACCGTCCTCCCGGTCCCGCCGGTCACGATGCGCCCCTCAATCATCCTCGAGAACGGGCAGCGGTCCGAGGACGACCTGACCCACAAACTCGTGGATATCATCCGGATCAACCAGCGGTTCAAGGAGAACCAGGACGCCGGTGCGCCCCAGTTGATCATCGAGGATCTCTGGGAACTCCTGCAGTACCACGTCACCACCTACCTCGACAACGAGGTGGCGGGATGCCCGCCCGCCCGGCACCGGAGCGGCCGGCCCTTAAAGACCCTCTCGCAGCGTCTCAAGGGGAAAGAAGGGCGGTTCCGTGGCTCGCTCTCCGGTAAGCGTGTGAACTTCTCCGCCCGTACGGTGATCTCTCCCGACCCGAACCTCTCCATCGGTGAGGTCGGGATCCCGCTTGCCATCGCAAACGAGATGACTCTCCCGATCAGGGTGACTCAGTTCAACCTCGAGGAGATGCGGCAGTACGTCTTAAACGGCCCCGAGCGTCCCACCCCCCGGTCGCCCTGCGGTGCAAACTACGCTATTCGGCCCGACAACCGGAGGATGCGCCTTTCGGATGCGAACCTGGAGACGGTCGCAGAGATGATCGAGCCGGGCTGGACCGTGGAACGGCAGCTAAAAGACGCAGATATCGTCCTCTTCAACCGGCAGCCCTCGCTGCACCGGATGAGTATCATGGCCCACCGGGTCGTCGTGATGGACGGGAAGACCTTCCGGCTGAACCCGGCCGTCTGCCCGCCCTACAACGCAGACTTCGACGGCGACGAGATGAACCTGCATATACCGCAGACCGAGGAGGCGCGGGCCGAGGCCGAGATTCTGGTCTCGGTGCAGGCGAACATCCTCTCGCCGAGGACCGGCGGCCCGATCATCGGCGGTATCCACGACCACATATCGGGCATCTTCCTCCTGACGCACAGGATCCGCCACTTCCGGAAGGAGGAGACGCTCTACCTCACCCAGCACCTGCCCCTCGATCACCTGCCCGAGCCGGATAAGACGGACGATGCCGGGAACCCCCTCTGGACCAACAAGCAGGTCTTCTCGCTCATCCTTCCCGAGGACCTGAACATGCTCTTCCGGGCCTCGTCGTGCCAGAATTGTGAGACCTGTCGGCGGGAGATGTGCGAGAACGACGCTTTCGTCCGGATCGTCGCCGGGAACCTGATCACCGGTACCATCGACAAAAAGGGAATAGGCGCGTTCGACGGCCAGATCTTGCACCGGATCATACGGCAGCACGGCATGAAGCAGGCTGCTCAGTTCATCGATGACGTGACCAAACTCTCGATCCGGGGCATCATGCTCGAAGGGTTCTCGTTCGGTATCGACGACGAAGACCTGACCAAGAACGAGTACGGCCAGATCGACGAGGCACTGAAGGGCGCTATCAGTGACGTCGAGCGCCGGATCAAGATCTTCAACGAGGGGCAACTCGAACCGATGCCCGGCCGGACGCTCGAGGAGACGCTCGAGATGCAGATCATGCAGGTGCTCGGCAAGGCCCGTGACCGCACCGGTGAGATCGCCGGCCGGCATCTCGGTATGGACAACAGCGCTGTGGTGATGGCGGTCTCCGGCGCCCGTGGGTCGATGCTGAACCTGACGCAGATGGCCGGGTGTCTCGGGCAGCAGTCGGTTCGTGGCGAGCGGATCATGCGTGGCTACGAGGACCGGACTCTGCCGCATTTCCGGCGCAACGAGCGTGGTGCGGAGGCGCACGGGTTCATCGCCAGCAGTTACAAGAGCGGTCTCTCCCCCACCGAGTTCTTCTTCCATGCCATCGGTGGGCGTGAGGGTCTTGTGGACACTGCAGTCCGGACGTCACAGAGCGGATACCTGCAGCGGCGGATGATCAACGCCCTGCAGGACCTCAAGGTGGCGTACGACGGTACCGTCCGGACAACTGGCGGCCGGATCATCCAGTTCCGCTACGGCGAGGATGGGACCGATCCCGGAAAGAGCAGTTATGGCGCTCCGGTAGACGTGAAGGGTATCGTGGAGAGCGTGTTAAAGGAGGAGGTCAAGTGAACAACGATATGGAACAGCGGATCGATACCCTCGTTCTGCCCTACCGGACCCGGGAAGACCTGAAGGCGATCCTGCATGAGCGGGATATCACCGATGAAGAGTTCGACCAGATCCTCGCGATGGTCTTCTCCGAGTATGAGAAGAGCCGGATCGAGCCCTGTGAGGCGGTCGGCGTCGTGGCGGCGCAGTCGATCGGCGAGCCCGGCACCCAGATGACGATGCGGACCTTCCACTACGCGGGTGTGGCCGAGATCAACGTTACCCTTGGTCTCCCCCGCCTCATCGAGATCATGGATGCCCGGCGTGAGCCGAGCACCCCCACGATGGCGGTCTACCTGCTGGATGAATGGACGTTCAACCGTGACCGCGCCCGTGAGGTGAGCTGGCAGATCGAGGCCGCGCCGCTCCACGAGTTCGGGGATATCACCATCGACATGGAGAACATGCAGGTTCTTGTCCTGCTCAACAAATCGGTCTGTGATCGACGGAAGATCACGGTAGATGAGATCTTCGAGACGGCCCCAAGAAAGATCCGGGAAAAACGGCACTTCCGCGACTTCGATGTCGAAGGGGACCCGAAGAAGGCGACGATCACTTTCATCCCGAAGAACCGGGAGAGTTACCAGAACCTCTTCCAGCTCGCAGAGCATGTCAGGAACGTCATCGTTCAGGGTATCGATGATATCGAGCGGGTGGTCGTCAGAAAGGAGGGCGGAGAGTATATCCTTTATACTGAAGGCTCCAACCTAAAAGATGTCTTCGAAGTCGAGGGAGTTGATACCGCTCGCACCCGGAGCAACAACATAAGCGAGATCGCCGATGTGCTCGGTATTGAGGCAGGTCGGAACGCGATCATCCAGGAGGCCTTAAGTACCCTGAACGAACAGGGTATCGGCGTTGATGTCCGCCATATCATGCTCGTCGCTGACATGATGTGCATGGACGGCGAGGTCAAGCAGATCGGCCGGCACGGTATCGCCGGTGAGAAGGAGAGTGTCCTCTCCCGGGCTGCATTCGAAGTAACGGTCAACCATCTGCTGGATGCGGCAATCGCCAACGAAGTGGACGAACTCAACGGCGTCACCGAGAACGTGATCGTGGGCCAGCCTATCCAGCTCGGCACCGGTGATGTGAAACTCATCGCGAAACCCATAAACCTGAAAATCTAGGAGAATCATCTATGGACTTTAATGCTTCACTACGTAAAGCCGTGAAGACTGGTACAGTGTTCCTCGGCCAGAATAAGACCCGGGAATGCATCGAGGAAGGCAAGGCTAAACTTGTCGTGGTGGCCAAAAACAGCCCCGAATCCGTCAAAAATCTCGTGAACGAGATCGATATCCCTGTCTTCGTCTACGAAGGTTCGAGTGTCCAGCTCGGGAAAGCCTGCGGTAGGCCGTACGTTGTCAGTGCGCTTGCTGTGGTCGAGCCGGGTGAATCCGATATCCTGAATGCTGCGAGAGTGTAGACAATGCCACAGGTCGTGCTGACTGAAGAGTGCATGCGCCTCATCTCACAATTTGAGAGCCTCACTGGCGCAGGCAGCCGTGATTGTATCGTTGATAACCGCAACGAGCGTCTCATCTTCGTGATCAATCCCGGCGACATGGGACTTGCCATCGGCAAGAGCGGGTCGAGCATCAAGAAAGCTTCCGATGTGATGGGCAAAAGGATCGAGGTCGTGGAATACTCCGCAGACCCGGGTCAGTTCCTCCGGAACTGCTTCCTTCCTGCCCAGGTCACTGATATCGACTTCGACACCAACGAGGAGGACCAGCAGGTCGCCCTTGTTGAGGTGCGGGACGAGGACAGGGGCCTTGCCATCGGCAAAGCGGGGAAGAATATATTCAAGGCAAAGGTTCTTGCACAGCGGCAGCACGACATCGCCGATGTCCAGCTGATGCAGAACGATCTGGCCTGAATTTTCTCCCTCATTTTTTATCTCCGCGGGGTTGAAGGGGCAGAGCGGGAAGACCCCCTGCGCAAGCTGGGGGATGGGAGCGGAGCTCCTTCGTCCGGCGATCCCCCTGCCCCCACATCCCATATCTCTATGATAGAGGACCGCATATCCTGAATGAGAGAACCCGCAGGAGAGTTTTCAGATGCACCTTGCCACGAACGTCAAGATTCAGGTGACGCCTGAACAGGCCGATGTGCTCTGGCACCTCTCTGAAAAGTGT
>JALNXI010000013.1 GCA_023230425.1 Methanoculleus sp.
GAACAGCCCGAGAAAGATCATGACGCTCCCCAGGGTAGAGGGGTTCTTTCTGCTCATCTTTGTGCTGGCCCACGATATCGCCAGCGCCGATGCGGTGATGCCGAGAAAGAAGGTCGCCGCCACACCGAGGCTCACGCGGAAACTGTCCATGCCGGTTGTATCCGCAAGTACGATGCATGCAAGAAATGTTGCCGTCAGACAGGCGGGGCAGGGCAGGGAGAGCCAGAGGAAACTGCGGCGCGAAAGATCGCTGCGCCGGGCCAACCAGTCCTTCCGTGTCCTGATACCAAGACCTATCAGGCCGAGAGCGATGATCACGTGCACGAGAAGGCCGATCCCGAGTATCCCGCCGGTGACCTCTGCCGGCACGATGCCGGAGAGTATCCCCACAAGCCCGGCCGCGACCGCGTAGACTCCTGCAAACAGGAGGAGTTCCCTCCTCCTGAGGGGAGAGAGTCCGCAACCCACCCCCGATTTGAGCGAGAGAACGGCGATCCCAGTGATCGTGCCGGCGGTGAGAAACCCTGCGATATCACTCACTCCTCACCGCCTCCTGTACCAGAACCCGGTGCCGACCGCCCCAAGGATCATAAGGACCAGGACGAAGGCAAGCAGCGGCATGCCGGTCGTGGATGAGGTGGCAGACTCCTTTGTCGTCTCTTTCATCACTTTCCCGCTCACGTCGTTGCCCGGGTCGGCTTTTTGTGCTACCTGTCCGGCGGGGGACAGGCTATCCATACCAAACCCGCCTGAAGCGGCGGTGGTGTTGGTGGTCGTGTCCCCGTTTGTTTTGTTAGCCTCTTCGCCCTTCTTTTGAAGGCCGAGGGTGTCGTCCCGGCCGCCGCTGTCTTCGGAAGATCCTCCGTCCGAACTCTGCTGCTGTTGTGCAGCCTGGGCCACGCCGGCGATGTACTCGCCGAGGATGAGGTTCCCGCAGGTATGGTGACAGCAGGTCACGCCGTGTGCATCGACCGACTTCTGGTAATCCTGGGCAAGTCTCTGTTTCACCGCCTCGCTCGGCGTCCAGTAGCCTGTGCGGATGGCATCCAGCATCCGGGCGGCCATGGACTGGAAGGCGTAGGGGTTGTTGCTGTCCAGGTAGCCGCTGACGCCGAGGTCGTGACAGTCTCCGACGTAGGTCTCGTAGACGCTATCCCACATATCGCCGGTGATGAGGTCGGGCATGCTCACGTCCCAGATCCACAGGTATTCGACAAACCCGTTCATGTACCGGGCGCCGTCGTAGCCGTGCTCCATCATGCCCCGGATCCACTCGGGGTTGAGGTAGCGGGAGTAGAGGTCGCGGCTGAGAAAATTCTCCAGGGTCTCGACCTTCTCCCCGCCGGGGCTCCTGAGGTTGTTGATGTACATATCAGGAGCGCTGCCCGTGACGCTCTCGATCGCCAGGCTCAGCCCGCCGACATACGCGGCGACATGCGGATGATCCAGCGTCCCGTAGAGGGTGGTCGACCGGCTGAAGATCCCGCAGTCGACGTCGCCGAGATTCTCCTTGAAGACATCGATGTACTGCTCTCCCCAGGTGTCAAGACCATAGATGTAACTCATCCGGCTGATGTAGAGATCGGCGATCTTCTGCCGGTCCTCCCAGGTGTCGCTGGCGCCGATGGCGTGATCGGTGTTGGTATTGTAGGAGTCCGGGGGCGGGCAGAAGATGCGGGCAAGCGAGAGCTGGCGCGCCTCTTCCTCGCCGTACCCGGCCGCGATGAGGCTCTGGTAAATCGCCTCGCTGTGCACTTTCACGTAATTTGGTGTTGCACCGTCGTCGGCAGCAGCCGCGAGCCGTACCGCTTTGTCGATGAGCTTGAGTTTGCTGCCGTAGATATCGCGGTACAGGCCTGATGTAACGACGAGAACGTCGATCCTCGGCCGTCCGAGCTCGGCGGCAGGGATGAGTTCCACGTCGTTCACGCGATTTCCCTTGCCCCATACCGGCCGGACGCCGAGCATCCAGAAGATCTCGGATTCCATGGTGCCCTGGTGGCGCGAGGTCTCGCACGACCAGAGGAGGAAGGCGACCTTGTCCGGGTACTCGTCGTGCTTCTCGCAGTGGGCCTGGAGCAGGGCGTCGCCCATATCCTTCCCCACCGCCCATGACGCACGCGTCGGGATGATCCGGTCGTCGAAGGTGTGGAGGTTTCTGCCTGTCGGGAGGGCGTCCGGGTTTCGTACGGGGTCGCCGTTCGGGCCGGGCGGGATATACTTCGCTTCGAGGGCGTCCAGGATCCGCGGGATCTCGATGGAACAACCGTTGATGCGGTCGAGGTAGTCCAGGGCCAGTTCGAGGTCGGCGGTGACGGCGGCCGACGTGGTCCCGAGGACTGTAGACTGGGCGCCCGCCGGGGACGTGCCGTTGAGGATGACGGCGCTGAGGAGCGTGATGGAGACCCCTTCGGTCGCGTCAACGGCGGAGACATGCTCTGCATACTCGGGCCCGAGCATCGCCTCGATCATCGCGACAAGGCTCTCCCCGGTCGGTGTCTCGCTCAGGGTATGGGACCCGTAGGGCATGAAGGCGGTCTTCATCTCCCGGAGGTACCCGCTGAGGTCGGGGAGAAACGCCTCGAAGGTACTGTTATCGGTCTTCAGCACGGTCAGGTCGGCGCCAAGGGCACGATCAATGTTGTTTTCCTGTATTGCGGCAAGGATCTTCTCTTTGTATCGGGCCTTCACGGCATCGTCGACAACCTCACGGTAGTTGGCGAGGGTCCCTTCGAGATCGGCAAACGGGCCGTAGAGCCCGGAGGGGATGAGGACCGGCGTCATGAAATCGACGATTGCCATGTTCGCCCGGCGGCGGTTGAACGTCCCTTCCGCATCCATGGACAGGACACTGATATGGGGCATATCCCCGCTCAGGATCGCGCCCCAGTCGTCGGCGGCGAGCCCTCCTTCTTTCCCGGGCATCATCGGGATGTTTGAGAAGATGGAGAAGATCGCGTCGGCGTCGTAGACACGGTCCATGTACATGTAGAAGGCGAGGTACTGGTGCGTAGGAGGAATCTCACCGTCGTGGTAGAGAACGTTGTCGTCCTGGTCCCAGCCCCACACCGGGTGGGGTACAAGCAGGACGTTGCCGTACCTGATGGTCGGGATGACGATCGAACCTTCGTAGACCATGATATTGCCGGGCGGCGGCCCCCAGATCGCGGTCATCTCGTCCTGCTTCTCTTTGGGGAGTTCGTTGAACCACTGGAGGTACTGCGACTCCGGGATCAGGATGCAGTCGCCCTGTTGGACGCGCTCTTCCAGGATCTCGGGCGCCCAGGTTGCGATGTTGTGGCCCCTGGTCATCATCAACTCGGCCAGTTCGTCCCGGTCGGGGAGGGGTTCGGAGCCGAGATTGTAGCCGCGCTCCTTCATCGCACCAAGCAGCGCTGAAAGGCTTGCCTGTGCGTCGAGGTAAAAGTCCGGGTCCGATCCCACGCCTGCCTTTCCCCCGGCGTCAGCGTAGTAGGGGATCACCACCTTCTTCTCCGCATTCGCGGTGCGATGGAGCCTGACCCAGCCAAGGGTGCGGTCGGTCATCCATGCCACCTGGTCGTCGATCGGTTTGTTGTAGAGGGTGCCGGTAACCGGGTCCAGTTCCTTGGCGGCGATGACGATCGGTTCGATGAGGCCGTCCTGCTCCCCGTAGCTCAGGTCATACCTCTGTCCGGGGCTGACACCGTGAGGGCTGTTCTTCCATGTCGTCTCGTTCTCGTAGAAGGGTCGGATGGCATAGAGGACCGGTACATTCAGTTCCTGCAGGTTCCTGATACCGCGATCGGGATCCCGGGAATCAAGTCTGGCTCCCGTAGAGAATCGAACGGCGGTGTCGATGAGCACGTTACCATCCTTGAGGAAATACCCGGTTCGTACGGGATCATCGTACCCATAGGTGCCCACAATGACGTTTGCGCCCCAACCTTCGAATGATCGTACCAGGGCATCGATCATCACTTTGTCGTTCTCGAGGTACTTGTACGAATTGGGCATGATCCCGACGGTCGGCGCCGCTGCGTCGTACGTGCCTGTGGCAGCATACCAGTCCAGGTAACTGGCGGCGTCGGCAAAGATCTCTGGTGCATCGGGGTGATAGATCCCATAGAGTGGACGTTCTTCAGGCGGTTCCACGCTCATGCTGAGGTTGCAGTAGGTGACGCCGATAAAACGGACAAGGTTGTTGTAATTTTTCTGCGATGGGTATTTCATGTATTCCTGGATCGTGGCGAATTCCGGGCCGGTAGTATTGATGGTATTGAGGGGGTAGTGGAAAGAGTTCTGACCCTTGGGTCCCCAGGCAATGATCACGGCACCTCGGTCCCGGGCCTGCATCACAGCATCCTTGAATGTGTCAAAATCTGCTGGTGTCATCTCGGAGAGGAGAATGACCTTTGAACGACTGAGATCAAAGGGGGAGGTTTTGTACCAACTGGCGTGATAAACGGTCACATTTAGCTTCGCACTAATAAAGGGATCGTCGGCGACTGTCTCCAGTATCCCGGCTTCATATATGTCCGCGACATAACTAAACTCCGGCCTGCCGGCGGGCGGCACCGGCGCGGCAAGGTCATGCGCCGTCCCATACCCGATCTCGTCCAGTGCGAGGATGAGATTTCCGAGGTTCTCTTCTCCGCCGTAGAGCCAGTACCTGGTCATGTTCCCATCTGCGGGGGTACCGGGACCGTCACCGAGATCGAATGTTATCACGACGGCGTTTGCGCTCAGGGTGGCGTTGACCGCTTCGACGGTGACGTTGTCGAGCGATGCCAGAAATACGAGGGTTTCATTGGAGAAATCGTAGGAGAGCGCTCCCGTCTCGTTGAGGAGCGTCACGTTCAGGGACGATGCGGCCGCTGCGGCCTCCAGCCCCTCCGGCATACCGGTCTCGTTCACGACGAAGGTGAGACGGTGAGACGTCTCGTTCCCTGCCGGTGTGGCGTTGGCCGCTTCCGCTGGGGTGGCGTTGGTCACCTCCGTGGGAGTGGTGTTGGTCACCTCAGTCGGCGTGGGGGTGACCGCTTCCGTGGGGGTGGCGGTAACCGTTCCCGGCGGTATCCCATCAGGTTCCTCCGCTCCTGTGGCGTTGCCGGAATGCCGGAGCGTGATACTGTCATCCTCCACCGGGGTCCCGTTGAACGTTTCACCCGGTCCGGGGGTGATGGTGGGCGCCGGGGCTACGCCGGCGGTGTACGCACCCGCGCCCTGGAAGGCCAGCAGCAGTGCAAACAAACACGCAAGTATCGGTCGCGTCATGGTTCTTCACGCCCCTGAACATCATAGGGAGATTTTGCTACGGGGTTCACGATCTCCACAGCATGGAATACTTCGATGCCTCTCCCCCGCGCCGTACCCTGCTTTTTCACACCGAAGAGGGGAGAGGCGATCCCCGGCTTCGGGCCGGTTGCGCTCCAGGCGATGCCGGCATTGCAGTTCTCTGATTCTGACGTTATTTTCTGCACATCTACACGAGTGTACACGAAATCACCTGTTCTGTGATTCTTTATGCATAATCTCTGGAACTCTTTCAGATTCGGCCATCCTATGAGAATCCCGGTCTGATACCGGGATTCTCTCTCCGCCCCCGGTCGGGAGCGGAGTCGGCATCACGGCCTGTATATTCTAAAAGAGATTTGGTCGTAATAGCCTGTACCCAAAAAAGATTCTAAAATGTCTTAGTTTCCGATAATGTTTTGAATAAATGCACATTTTAGAAAGATGTTCGGGTTCCCGGCTCTGCCGGTACGCTCCCTTCTTCACGACGAAAGCAGGAACGGGCCGGGTTGCCGCCTCCTCCCGGGTCCTGCGCTGGTAGGTGCAGGGGTATCGAATCCGGGAGGGATGACCTCCCGTTCCGTTCAGGAAGTCCCGGCCCGGCGGTATCTTTCAGAGAACTGCATCTGGTGCCGGGTCGATCATCAAACGTCGGGATACAGGCGTGCCGGTTCATTGGCAGATTTTTGCTATCCGGAGCCCGCTTTTTGGGAGAAATTTTACCGGCAATCATGATGCCGCCTCTCCCTATAGGGAGAAGTCATGCGCTTTTTCGTTGACACCCGCTAATGATAGATCAGACTCATCAGGCGTGGGTTCAGCATGCATCCGTAACAAAACTGTGTTGCAAGGCCGATTGAATCGTCAGGCTCCTCAAAATCATACCAATCCCATTCATCCTGGGTCTTAGGCCGAATACCTGCTCGCATTGCGCCGATGTTTCTTGCATCGTAGCCGTTCTCACACAATATCAGAACGCAGTGTCCGGTATACGGAGTACTTGTTCTTTTTGCACGTAAATAGCCCAATTCGTAGGTGACCGAATCGTTAATGCCGTGCTCATTCTCCTCTTCTTTGAAAAAGTAGACTATATGGACCTGGCTTCCATCAATCAGGCATTCGGACATCCGCACATTATACGCCGAATGATCCTCATCTGGCTGCTGAGGATTCTGTTCTTGGAGATCATACGATACCCTTGCGCTAAACCCTTCTTTGTCGCAGAGGTGTTTCTTTAACATTTCCAGGTGGGGTCTGCGAAAAGAGCCTATTATTCCAATATTTACTCTCTTTTTTACATCTTCCGGGAATCCGAGCTCTTCAGATAACCCAGAAAGAAAACTCATGAGAAGAGATCACGAATTGGTACTGATAATCGTTGCAGATGGTTTTTTGTTACCTGTTCTCACAAACCCTTATATGTAAGTAACAAATATAGGACCTATAGCACGGAGTAGATGAGCACATGGATCAGGCTGAAGTGGATACGTATCTTGCTAAAGTACCATCTGTTATCATCAACGCCACTGCTCCATTGGGGGACAAGAAGTGCTGGGCGTTGTACATTGCACTGCTGGACAGTGATGAGGGATTGAGGTTTAACCAGTTGAAAGGGATCTTCAAAGCTGAGTCCCCTGAAATTTCCCGCTCTCTCAAATCACTGGCAAGCGCCGGGCTTATTACAAAACGTGCGCGCCGTCTGGCTGATGTAGGGAACAATGAAGTGTCGTATTACGTACCGACGATTCTCGGGGAGAGCCTTATAAAGTCACTTTACAGGGGCATGTTGCCATCAAAACCTATAGGCATCAGGCAAGCAGCCACCGTACGGGCAGAGTATGCAGGACTCAAGGGCAGTAACACCGGGGTCAGGATCCGTATTGGTGACCGGATAAGTGATTCTACAAAGTATTCACGCAGCGCGCCCCAACACTATGGTACTATTTCAGGCACATCTCAAGGATGTGTGAGCCATGGATGAGGTTAAAAAGTCAGACGGACCGAAATTCTCGGTAGCAGAAGATCCTGGATTCAGGGTAATTCACGTCGATGGCGTCTATGGAGTATTAAACTCAGCAGGAGGGCAATTGACGTTCTATCAGGATTTAATGAAGGTTGGCGTTGATGAAAATGGTTCGATGGCGATTAAGGCAGTAGAGCGCGTATTGGTAGCCGATATACGGATGTCACCAGAGGTATTCAGGTCTACAGCATACTGGATGATGGAGCAGGCACAGGACTACGAAAAATGGGTGGTGGAAACGTTCCAGCAAGAAGAGTCGGATAAGTCTAATGATATGCCGGGATAGGCAGACGGCATTCCTCCCCGGCTTGAAGATCGGGGTCTCCTGCCTGATGCGGATGAAAGCGGCCGTGGATACCGCACAACAGAGCGGGCATGCTCTGCTGCCGGCCATCAGTACTGCATTTGAAGAACGGTATCGCAGGATTCTCGAAGCCGGGGAGAGGGAAGCGGAGACCACCGGGGTTCCCCGGGAGCAGAGATAGCGCGGCAGAAAGAAGCAGCCGAACGCGAAGAATCTCCTGGATCGCTGTCGCAACTACCAGGGAGAGATCCTGGCATTCATGAAGGGTTTCACCAGACCCTTCACCAATACTCAGGCCGAACGGGATCTCCGGGACGTTCCGGAGTGAAGAGGGCGCTCTGAACTACATCAACCATCAAGAAGCACGATCATCCGGTATTACCGGAACGGAGGAGGGTATTCGAGGGGACGCCCTTCGTCCCAGCGGCGACTCACCGGGTGCCCAGAACAGGCACGTTTCGGAAACGTTACCTGAACCGAAGATCTTTCGAGGGAGGTTCATTACACCCATACCCCACAGTTTTACAGCGCAGGGAGTCTTCTCCTTGCAGAATCATAACCGAAAAGCGGTGAACGGATTGACAGCAACAAAAGAACTCATAGACCACATGAAAGCAGAACTGGAGCACGTGCACGCCGACCTGGAACACGTAGGAAGAGACATTGAAGAACTCAACGCACACATCAGGAACCTTGATAGCCATCTCCACCATCTTCTTGATGAAACAGGAACGGGGATCATCGAGTGAGTACCCTTCAAACCTGTCTCGATCCGGTTAGATCCGGGTTCGCTCCCCCATGCGAGTGATGCAGGCGGCCCCGGTGAACACCCCCCCTCTCTCAACGGCCGGTAAGTAACAGGGCAGGATTCCTCCTGCCCCCTCGTCCGGAGACCGGGTGCGGCGGCGATTGTTCACCGCATACGGCCCGCCCGTCTCACTATCCGGGTTCCCGGCCGGTCTGGTGCAAAGAAGATCTGGCTCCGCATTCATGACACTTTTCTCTGATACGCTCTCCTCTTCCCGAAATTGATCTTCTGTCCCGGAACGGCTCCGCCGCACGAGTGCCACCGGAATATGCGCATCTGCAGCCACGACGAGGATGATCGCCTCTCCGAAGCCGGTTCCACCCCCTTCCCGCTGCCGGTGCCTTGCACGTTGTTCGTGCCTGAAGGCCGGCAGGTCTACTCCGCGGCCTCGACCCACCCTGCTGCACCGCCCGGGCACGTAACCCTGACGGGGCTGCCCCCGGCCGCTCCTCCCCGGAGAATCGGTTGCATCGGAAGGCCTTCGGATATCCACACAATCCGAATAAAATTTGCTTCCGGGGACTCAAACCCGGATCTCTTTCGGCCCGGGATTATATCGACCAAACAAGAGAAGATGGTCATATGGAACGATCAGAATCGTCAGAACAGACGGCGGTGACCATGCTCGACCGCGTCGGCCCGAAACGCCGGTGTCCGCCCTTCCGGGACGCCCAGGAGTATGCTGCCCGGGATGGACAGGGAGACTCTCCGGTCTTCTCCCCCCGTCAGTCCCGCCGGGTACCGGACGAACGTATGGCGTGCAGGGACGAGCCCCATCAGGGCAGCCCCGGAGGAGGGATGATGGGCGACGTCTCTCCTCTCACGCTCCTTGCCGCCGGAACCGAGGCGACGATCGCCGGGATCCGGGGCGACGGAGGGCTGCAGATGCGCCTCTCCGGGATGGGGCTCTGCCCCGAGGCCCGGGTGACGATCCGGTCTGCAAACCGGGGCTCAGTCATCGTCGCGGCCGGCCCGGCCCGGTATCTCCTCTCGCGGGGAACGGCGGCGAAGGTACTCGTCAGGGTGACGCAGGGGGCCGCATGACGAAGAAGATCCGGATTGCGCTCACCGGCAATCCCGGTGCCGGCAAGGCGGAGATCTTCGCCGCGCTCACCGGCAATCGGTCCCGGGTGCCGACGGAGAAGAAGACCGGCCGGGTCAGCCACAACGGCTACGATGTCGAAATCGTCGATCTCCCGGAAACCTGCAGCCTGACAGCCTACTCCGCAGGCGAGATCATTGTTCGGGACTTCATCCTCGATGAGACGCCCGACGTCGTCGTCCAGGCCGTGGACGCGGCGAACCTGGAGCGGGATCTCTACCTGACGACCCGGCTCGCCGAACTCGGAGTTCCGGTCGTCATCGCCCTGAACGTGGCTGATGTGATCGACCCGGAGAGGCTCTCGGCGTTCCTTGAGATCCCGGTCGTCTGCACGGCCCGAACCCGGGGTGACGGCAGAGAAGACCTCCTTGACGCCGCGATCAGGGAGGTGGAGACCGCACCCTGCCACGAACGGATCATGGACTATGTGGACTACGGCGCGGAGGTGGAGACGATGATCGCATCGCTCATCGATCTCCTCCTGACCGACAGAACCCTCACCGTGCGATATCCCCTCCGCTGGCTCGCGGTCAGGCTCCTGGAAGGAGACGAGGATGCTCTGGCAAGGATCCCATGCGGCCTCGCCTTTAATCGCCTGCAGGACTTCCTCTCCCTCGTCGATTCAGACGAGTACCGGGCCGCTATGGTGGAAAGGCGCTATGAAGCGATCGCGGCCATCCTGCCGCAGGTCCTGAGCCCCGGCACCGGCGTTCCTGCCGCTCCCTGCCGCTGCCCGGGCTGGTGTGGGAATGCCGGGGATCGTTTGGTCGTGGAGTATGTCCTGACCGAGAAAGGGAGGGAAGCTGCGGGAAGACTCGCAAAAATGGGGCGCCATATCGGGCTTAACTGACAAAAGCCGGTGTGCCGGCAGACAAAACCTGCTTTTCCCCCCCGGATCCCCGTCTCCACGGTTCCGGCTGTACTGACGAATCCTTCCGACACCATATGGTCGCAAGCCGTCCCTCTGTTCCGGGAACCCCGGACGCTTCCACGGTTGGTCCGGCAGCAAAGCATTGTACCTTCATTTGCAGATGTGCCAGCCGCACGCAGAAGGCCGCGAAAGAAGTGTGGGGTTTAGGTACTATGGTCCGGCGGAGCACCGCCGATGCCGGTCTCCGGTTGCCGTGGGTGAACGTGGCGGTTCCGACCGCATGCCTGAACCGGCAACGGCCGGCGCCGCGGAGTTCCCGGGAAGCCGTTCATGTCCATTGACCTTCGGATTTTTCCGGTTTCCGAAAAAAATTCGTTTCAGGGACTCAGATCCGGACTTTTTTCGGCCCGGGATTATATCGACCGAACGAGAGAAGAAAGTCGTATGGAACGATCAGAAACACCAGAACGCACTGCGGTGACCACGCTCGATCGCATCGGCTTAACGTGCCGGTGCCGTGTCGCTGGCATCCGCGCGTCCGGGGCGCTCAGGAAGCGCGTGCTTGCCATGGGCATGGTGCCGGGGGCGGAAGTGGAGGTAGTCCGGGCCGCTCCTCTCGGCGACCCTATGGAGTACCGGGTGAAGGGGTACTGCCTCTCGCTGCGGCGCGCCGAGGCGAGTCTCATCGAGGTTGTCCCGGTGGTGGGATGATGGAAGGCACCTGCCCGCTTGCCCTCCTTGCTGCCGGAACCGAGGCGAAGGTCACCGATGTCCGGGCCGGCAGGGGGATGCAGGCGCGTCTCTTGGGAATGGGCTTTTGCCCCGACGCCCGGGTGACGGTTCAGTGCGCGGATCGAGGTTCGATCATCGTTTCGGTCGGTGATGCCCGGTACGCCCTGTCAAGGGGAATCGCGATGAAGATATTCGTCGGCATTGCGAAGGGGTCTGCATGACGCGAGAGATCCGGATTGCGCTCACCGGCAACCCCAACGTCGGCAAGACGACGCTGTTTAACGCGCTCACCGGCTCACGGCAGCATGTCGGGAACTGGCCCGGGGTGACCGTGGAGAAGAAGACCGGTAAGGTCAGCCGCAACGGTTGCGAGTTCGAGGTCGTCGACCTCCCCGGAACCTACAGCCTGACCGCGTACTCCGCGGACGAAGTCATTGCGCGGGATTTCATCCTCGATGAGAAGCCCGACGTCGTCGTTCAGGTCGTGGACGCGACGAACCTGGAACGGAACCTCTACCTGACGACGCAACTCGCCGAGCTCAGAACTCCGCTCGTCATCGCCCTGAATATGGCCGATATGGCCGAAGCGCAGGGCAACCCCATCGACTACCGGAAGCTCTCGGGGTTCCTTGAGATCCCGATCGTACGCACGGTCGGGACCCGGGGCGAAGGGTTGCAGGACCTCCTCGATGCTGCGGTCAAGGAGGCGAAGACCTCGCCGCACCACGAGCATACCATCGGCTACGGCAACGAGGCGGAGGAGATGATCGCAAAGCTCACCGATCCCCTTTCTGCCGACAGGACCCTTTCCGGGAAGTACCCGCTCCGCTGGCTCGCGGTCAAACTCCTGGAAGGGGACGAGAACGTCCTCGCGAAGGTCCGGGGGGGAGCGGCGTCTGCCCGCGTGCAGAGTATCCTCTCCTCCATCAATTCAGACGAGTACGAGGCTACGATGGCGGACAAGCGCTACGAGGCGATCGCCGCCATCCTGCCGCAGGTTCACCGCACCAACACCAGGGGCACGACGTTTTCGGACATGGTCGACCGTGTCGTCACCAACCGGTACCTCGGCATCCCGATCTTTCTTGCGCTGATGTGGGGGGCGTTCGAGCTGACGTTTACGGTCGCGACTCCCTTCATGACCGTGATCGATACGCTCACCGTATGGCTCGCCGAGTTCGCGGTCGCTTCGATTGAGCCCGCCTGGCTTGGCTCTCTCATCGGCGACGGTATCATCAGCGGTGTCGGCGCCGTCCTCATCTTCCTGCCCAACATCCTCATTCTCTTCCTGATCCTCGCGTTACTTGAGGATTCCGGCTACCTGGCGCGTGCTGCGTTCATTATGGACCGGCCTTTATATGCGCTCGGACTTCCCGGGAAAGCGTTCATCCCGATGCTGATCGGGTTTGGGTGCAACGTCCCTGCAATCATGGCCACGCGGTCGATCGAGAGCGAGAAAGACCGGCTGATATCGATCCTGGTCAACCCCTTCATGTCCTGCAGCGCGAGGCTCCCCGTGTATGTCCTCTTCGCCGGTGCATTCTTCGGGGCCCATGCAGGAGGCGTGATGTTCTTCCTCTACGTCCTCGGGATCGCCGTTGCGATTGCGTCCGCGAAGCTCTTCAGGAGCACCATCCTCCCGGGCGAAGTTTCTCCCTTTGTCATGGAGATGCCCCCGTATCGGCTTCCTACGGCAATGACGAGCCTCATGCACATGTGGAGCCGGGGGTCGATGTATCTCCGGAAAGCCGGAACGATCATCCTTCTCGGTGCCATGCTCGTCTGGGCTCTGGCGTCCTTCCCGTACGGCGTCGAGTACGGGAGCGCGGAGAGCTTTGCAGGTATGCTCGGACACCTGGTAGAACCGCTGGTGGCTCCGCTCGGGTTTGACTGGAAGGTCGCGGTCGCGCTGATCTTCGGGTTCCTCGCAAAAGAGGTCGTCGTCGGATCGCTCGGCGTCCTCTACGGAGCCGGGGAGGAATCGCTCACCGATGCGCTTTTCGCCGACCCGAGCCTTTCCGCGGCAACGGCCCTTGCCCTGATGGTCTTTGTGCTGCTCTACATGCCGTGCGTCGCAGCGCTCGGCGTCATCAAGAAAGAGACAGGATCGTGGAAGTGGACGGGCTTTGCAGTCGCTTACGGTATCGTCGTTGCCTGGGTCCTGGCGTTTGTCGTCGGACATCTTGCCCCGTTCTTCATAGGGGGTGCATAAACAATGAGTAACGGAATAAAAATTCTCTTTGGAGCGGTGCTTGGGGTCCTCTACGCGGCCTGCGGGCTGCTCCAGGTAGTCCAGGCCATCTTCGGCACGATGGAAAGCCTGGAGGCTCTCTTCATTCCCGGAAACATCTTCAGCGGGTCCGTGTTGCTTGTAATAGGAACTGTTTTCCTGACCGGGGTCAGGAAACTCTCCATCGGCACAGAGGAGGGTATGCCTTTCATCTACGTCGGCATCCTCTTTTCGGTCGGGATCGGGCTCGTGGAACTCCTCGCCCTCTGCGCACTGGGGGCCGACGCCTACCTCGTCGGGGAATGGGCCGACTGGTCGGCTGCCGATGCGGTGAATCCTCTCCTCTATCTTGCGGTGATCGGAGTTCTCGGCCTCCTCGCCTGGGGCAAAGAGTTCTTCAGGGGGGCTCGGGCAGCATGATGCGTGCGATTGCAAAACGGTTCTCTGAGGGCGGATTCACGCTCCCGGAACTTGCAATCGAGCTGGACATGAAGCAGGATGTCCTGCTTGAGAGGCTGTTTGCGATGGAGCGTCTCGGTTTCATCGTGCGAAACGGGGGGTGCAGCGAGCCCCCACGCGCGGATGACGCTCCCTGTCGCTGCTCCGGGTGCTCCGGTTGTCGTGAGCCCCGGGGTCGGGAGGTTGTGGAATACACCCTGACTGAGAAAGGGAGGCGGTTGGCGGGAATAAAGAGGTCGAAAGGCGAAGTTGTGTAACGCCAGCCGCCCTCGATCTCGGTCAAGGACGTGAAATCATGCTCTTTGCAAGGGAGCAGGCCGTAACAACCTCTTTAATGCCAGGAGAGTCTAACACGATAATTACAGGTGCATAACGCGCCGCTCGACCCCGGGGACCTGCCGGGAAGCCCCGTCCTTAAGGGGCGGTCCGCATGGGGTCGGCCCAAAACGGATCATGTGTCTACGCCGTATCAGCTACCACCGGTTAAAACCGGCGACCTGCCACGGGAAGGAGTTTCGATGTCCTTACAAGGGTTCAATTTGACTTGCATGAAGGCTGCTGTAATAGGCCATATTCGTATCGGCCGGTTGACACGACCGCTACCGATTATCTGCCGCAGGACGGACGCGCCGGCTACTTTCGACCGCAGGTCATTGGCGAGTTGCAGCAGCGGTAAAAGACTCCTGCGAGCACCGGCGGATCATTTCGGTGGTATCGTTTTCAGGCGGCAAAAATATTCCGGAGGGTGCGCTTCCTCCCCCGGTTGAAACCGGGGAATCTTCGCGCTGTGATACGATGAAGCATTGGTGTCGTATGAAACACAAAAATTGTGCAAAAAACCTCAGCAGAAGGGTTGAGGACTATCTTGAGGCTATCCTCAACGTCACGCTGGAGAAGGGGTACGCCCGCACCAAAGACGTGGCGTGTGAGCTGGACCTCAGCCCGTCGAGCGTTGTGGAGATGTTCCGGAAACTTAACGAGATGAGCCTCGTCGAATACCGGCGCTACGAGGGGGTGGTGCTCTCGCCTGCGGGGCGCGAGATCGCCGAGGTCATCAAGGCCCGTCACGATACCTTAAAGGAGTTCCTGAGGATCATCCACGTCTCCGAGAAGATCGCCAACGCCGACGCCTGTTACATGGAGCACGAACTCCACCCGGAGACGATACGGCAGATCCGGCTGCTTGTAGAGGCGTTGCAGTCCGATTCCGGGGTATCCGAGCGTATCCGGCGGAGCACCCGGGAGGGGCGATCAGCATGATCCTCGTACCGGTCACGATCTACCTCCTCGTCAACACCGTGGCGTTCCTCGCCTACCGTCACGACAAGATCTCCGCGGCGAGGAACCACTGGAGGACCCCGGAGCAGCGGCTCCTCGTCCTCGCGTTCTTCGGGCCGTTCGGGGCGCTGGCTGCGATGCGCGCCTTCCGGCACAAGACGCAGAAGGCGAAGTTCCGGCTCGTCCCCCTCTTCCTCTGCCTGCACATCGGGCTCGCCGCAGCGTTCGTTCTATGTTTTATGTAGCTGATGATGTCATTGATTCCTGGGGAAAGTTAAAGCGTTCTTTTGCCCCACCGTAGACTGTATGGCATACGACTACGGCCCGCCCGCCTGCCCGCTAGAAGAGACCCTCACGGCGATACAGGAGGGCCTCATGCGCGAGTACCGGGCGGAGTGCCTCCCCGCCCGCCGGCGGTCGCCCCGGAGGACGAGGAGGCTCCGGCGGATACGGGGGTGGAGCAGGGAGATTGAAGGCCTGATCTCGCAGATCGGCCGGGTGGTGCGCGAGACCCTCCCCCGCATCGAGCGGGATACCGGGCATACCTTCCAGGGGCCGGACGGGCTCCTCCGGATCCTTATGGACACATCCACGAAACGGCTCTTTCTGGATATTCTTGCCGGGTTCCCGGAAGAATCGCTCCCGGTCCCGGCGAAAGACCTCGGTATGCTCGGGAAGTTCCCGAACGACTCCCGGGCCCTCGCTCTCATCGGCGACGTCACCCTGCGGTTGAAAGTCCTCTCCGGTCCGCATGGAGAGGTGATCGACCTCGCGGCGCTTTCTGACCGGTGGGGGCTCCACGAGAGCCTGCTCGGCCTTGCGTGTCGTCACCGCCTGGCCGGCGAGCCCCTTGTGCGAGAAAAAGAGACCCTCTCCCGGGCTGTCCTCGGACTCATCTACATCGAGGGGGGCACCGATGCGCTCGGGGGTGCGGTGTCGCTCCTCGGGTGCGGGCCGGGTGGAGTAGCAGGATAGGGATATATACCGGATCCACCCCTCCGGGAGCAGGAGACTCTCTCATGGGTACCCATGCTCTCGGTGCGTTCATAAGACTCGGGAGGTTCCGCCTCCTCCTCTCGGGATTCATACCCTTCACCGCCG
>JALNXI010000258.1 GCA_023230425.1 Methanoculleus sp.
CGAAACTTGGCATCCCGGTAGGGCACGTCGAGGCGGGGCTACGAAGTTACGACAGATCGATGCCCGAAGAGATCAACCGGATCGTTGCCGACCACATCAGCGACTATCTTTTTGCGCCAACAGAAACCGCCGCTGGCAATCTGAGAAGAGAGGGGCGACCTGATTCTGGGATATTCATAACCGGAAATACCGTTGTCGATGCTGTTTCCCAGAATCTTTCCATTGCTCAACGCGATACATCGATCTTTTCTAAACTCTCTGTTGAAGGGGGAGGATATGTTCTGGTCACCGCGCACCGGCAGGAGAATGTCGATAGATGGGAAAATCTTTCCGGGATCCTGGAGGGTCTCAGACTCGTGAGGGACGAATTGGGCGTCACGGTTCTCTATCCTGTCCATCCCCGGGCAAAGAAGATGATTGAACAGTTCAATCTGCAGGTTCCAGATAACATCCGTCTCCTTGAACCCCTCGGCTACTTTGAGTTTCTCCTTCTCGAGGCGTCTGCCCGACTCGTCCTGACGGATTCAGGAGGCATTCAGGAGGAATGCTGCATTCTTAAGACTCCCTGCGTGACGATGAGGAAGAACACCGAGCGCCCGGAAACAGTCGACGTGGGAGGGAACATACTTGCGGGGGCGGACCCGGAGGCGATACTTTCCTGTGCGAAGGTAATGGACCGTGCGCCGAGAACATGGGGAAACCCCTTTGGCGACGGCAGAGCCGGCGAAAGGATAATCGGGCACCTTAAAGAGATATTGTCCGGTTAAAGACGAACTGCCCCGCGATCTTGATCGGGGCTGCCTGCTCTACTCTCCCTCTACTGCGGGGAGCTCACATGCTCTTCCACGTGTAGTGCCTGTTCACCGCATAATTCCAGGTAAACGCGATGAGTATTCCGGCGAGGTTCGCGACGAGGTAGTAGACTCCGGCAACATCCGCGAGGAGGTAGAGGATGGCCATATTGATGACGAGCCCGCCCATAGAGACCGCCTGGAACGACCCGAACCGCTGGATCTTCCGCTCGAACCTGAGATTATCTGCGGCCCCGAACGTCCAGATGTCGTTCCAGACAAAGTTGTTCACGATCGAGAGTTCGATTGCAATCGCGGCGGAGATGAGATAGTAGAGGCCGGCAACCTCGGTCAGGGCGTAGAGGAGCCCCATGTTGACGAGGATCCCGGAGAGCCCGACGAGGCCGAACCGGACGATCTTTGTCCACTCATCCCAGACCGGTCCGGCCCGGCGCGTGACCGAGAAGCGGACGATGTCGGCGCACTGCCGGAGGTAGTCCACCATCGTATCCGGCCTGAGTTTGCTCGTCCCCTCCTCGCGGTCCTTAAAGATGAAGGGGATCTCGACGAACGAGTGCCACCGGCCCTTGCCGAGGACCTCCATCAGGATCTTGTATCCGCGCGGCGTGAGCGGAGCGCCGGAAACGACCTCACGCCGCACGGCAAAGAACCCGCTCACGGGGTCGGTGACCTCCGGGAAGAGGATGCGCCCGAACGCCGTGGCCCCGAGCGATATGACCCTTCGTTTAAGCGGCCACTGCTCGATGTTCCCGCCTTTCATGTACCTGCTTCCGATGGCGATATCGGCGCCGCCGCGTATCGCCTCATAGAAGCGGGGTATGAGTTCCGGCGGGTGCGAGAAGTCTGCGTCGATGACCTGGAGGATATCCGACCGCGCCGCCCCGAACCCCTCGACGACCGACTGGGAGAGGCCGTGGTCCTCCCTCCGCACGATCAGCCGCACGTTGTCACTCTGGCTAGCGATCTCCTGCGCGATCGGGATCGTGCAGTCTTTTGAGGAGTCGTCCACTACGAGAACCTCGCCGCGGATGCCGCTCCTCCAGAAGACCCCGTTGACCGCATCGATGATCGCGGCGATGTTCTCCTCCTCATTGAACGTCGGGATGATCACCGAGAGATCGTAGGTATCAGCCGTTGCTCTCTCCCCCTACGCCGACCTGAAGAGATAGATCCCCATGCGCTGCCCGGCGAACGCTGCGTTTCCGTCAAGCCAGCCCACTGCATCCCCGGTGGGGTCCGCGGCAAAGATATCGGTGGTCACCACATAGAACGCACGCCGGTCGGGGTACCGGTCCCGGATCGCCTGGAGCTCGTCCCCGGTGGTCGCCCCGAGTTCGACGGTCCCGTCGGTCGCGTTGCTGTAGTAGTAGTCGAGCGGTTGTGCCATATACGGCGGCAGCACGACGACAAGGTCGCCTTCCCCCGTCATCCCCCCGAGGTCCGCGGAGAATCCCCGCCAGTCGTTCTTCTGGGGCGTTGTGTAATAGGTCGATAGAAAGGGGACGCTCACGAGGACCGCCGCCGCGATAGCGATGTAGACTGCCCGCCTGTCCCGGACGAGGGCGTAGAGCCCGGGATACGCCGACGCGATGCCGATGAAGTAGACCGGAAGGAGGTAGATGAGGTAGCGGGGTATCATCGGCATCCGTGAGGAAAGGACGAGACTTGCCGCCAGCGGGAGGACCATCATGAAGATCAGGAGGAGCGCCCCGTTCCTGTCCTCGCGCCAGGTGTAGGCGACGCCGATGAGGAAGAGGACCATAAACGCCGCCATGAGAAGGTCGCTGAACCCCGATACCTGGCGGAGGGTCTGGTAGATGACATCAAGCCCCTGGATGCCGAACGTCGGAGCGGATGAGGTCCTCACGAGAAAGAGGTTGACTGTTACGATGAGCAAAGGGAGGCTCGCGACGACAAACGCGATGACCGAGAGGGTCAGGTTTTTCGCGCTCCGGATGTCATGCCGGAACTCGCCGGCGCGGGTGAGGAGGGCATGGAGGATGAGGACGGCGACCGGCACGACGGCGTAGAAGTGCATCCAGAAGGCGACAGCGGAGAAGACCCCAAAGAGAACCCATGAGCGGACCTCGTTCGACCGGCTTGCTCTTACGTAGAAGAGCAGCGCAAGGGAGAAGAAGAAAAGCATTGGGGCGTATGCCCGGGCCTCCTGCGAGTAGAAGATGTGGAAGGGCGAGAACGTGAGGAGAGCAGCGGCGATGAGACCGACGTTTTTGTCCCGGAACTCCTTTCCGATGATATAGATGGCGGGGATCGTCAGAACGCCGAGGAGGGCGGGGAGGAGGCGGAGCACGAACTCGCTCTCCCCGAAGAGGAGCATCCCGTGCTCCAACCAGTAGAAGAGCGGCGGGTTGAACTCCCCGCCGGCGGTGCTCTCCCAGATGCCGATGAGCGACTGTCGGGCAAACGTGAGGGTCGAAGCCTCGTCGAGCCAGAGCGAGTTCCAGCCGAGGTTGTAGAACCGGAGGAGAAACCCGACGAGCGTCAGCCCGATGAGGGCCTGCAGGTACCTGCTGGTTTTGACAGACGCCACGAGGGTATCGAAGGAAAGAGCCTGCGATGCTGCTGGAGTGGGGTTGCCGGCGTCAAGATCTCCGCCGTCATACGTCTCGACCTCACGCTTTGTCCGTTTCCCCTGCTTTCTGCCCATGTTTAATCATCAGTCATTGACTGCAAACGCTGATATACGTTACTGGATGCTTCAGGCAGGTATCAGGGACGTTTGACACTCTCCCCGGGCTAAAGCCGGGAGATTCTTGCTTCGTTGACCGGAACTTGCACCGCCGGACTTGGCGGTGTAGCGGTCCTGATCTCCACAAGCGTAGATTCGGGTGTGCCCCACCCTACGG
>JALNXI010000259.1 GCA_023230425.1 Methanoculleus sp.
ACATGGTCTTTGTCTGGGCAGTCACCGAATCGATGTAGTTGGGCGACCCGAGCACAATCCCGTCGCTTGAAAGCATCTTCTGGTACAACCCGGCAAAGTCGTCTTTCTTGACGCACTCCCCCCGTTCGCAGCAGATCAGGCATCCGTTGCAGTACTCGATCTGGAGTTTGCAGAGATCCACGAGTTCTACATCGGCCCCGGCACTCCCTGCCCCGTCGAGAACGGCCTCGACAAGCCGGAGCGTCTGGCTCCGCGAGCCGCGGGGGCTTCCGTTTATTCCAAGTATCTTCATGTTATCTCTCCTCGTAACGTTCTCGATCCGCTCACCCGCAGCCTTATGGGATGTCGTGCGTGACGGCGATCTCGGCGTGGTACTCCCGGCCGCAGTCGCCGGGGAGCGGATCGACGGTGAATATCTTCGTCTCGCCCGCCTGGAACCGGGGGGCGAGAATGGTCTCGGTCGCCCGGATCATGCTACTCTCGTCATCGATGAGCATGAAACGGATGACGACGTTTCTCGCGGCCGCGTTGCCGGTGTTGGTCACCGTCCCCGTCACAACCCAGTAACAGGATGCGTCGGTCCGGAAATGCTTCTCCGGTGCGGTGACGCTGGCCGAGAATGACGGCTGCGGCCCGGCGGGCGAGTAGGTGGTGTGAGCGGAGACTGTCGCCTCCGGCGTCGGCGCCTCCGGCACCGCGGAGGTCCCCATGCAGCCTGCCGCGACAGCAGCACAGACGAGGCAGGCGAGGAGCGGAAGAAGCATCAGGCTCTTTCCCGAAAGAGAGACATCCTGCATGATGGTTCATCGACCGGAGGGTATATAACGGATCCGGAGGGGTATCCGGAAGATCCGATCTCCCCCTGCCCGGGTGGCGGGCAGGGGCAACGATTTATATGCTCCCCGGATAAGGAGCCGGGACCGGGAGGAGTACTGGTGAGCAGGGAGGCCGTAGAGACAATCGGGACCGTGAAGGTCTGCAACGCCGTAACCGGAGAAGTGGAAGAGGTTGAGAGGGTCGTCAAATCCGACGAGGAGTGGCGGCGCCAGCTGACGCCGGAGCAGTTCTCTGTTGCCCGGCATGAGGGCACGGAGCCGGCCTTCACCGGAAAGTACTGGGACTGCAAGGAGGACGGCCTGTATCTCTGTGTCTGCTGCGGCAACCACCTCTTCTCCTCGAAGACGAAGTTTGAGTCGGGCACAGGCTGGCCGAGTTTCTGGGAGCCCGTCTCGGACTTAAACATCAGGACGGACCTCGACACCCGGTTCTTCATGAGCCGGACCGAGGTGCTCTGCAGGCGGTGCGACGCCCACCTGGGCCACGTCTTTGACGACGGGCCGCCGCCGACCCACAAACGTTACTGCATGAACTCGGCGTCGCTCCGATTCGTGCGGCAGAGGGACCTGCAGGGATGAGGTGAGGGGGTCACGGCGCCCGGCCAAGAACCCAGACCGGGCTCTCCTTGCCGATGCTGGCCTGGAGATACGCATGGGAGGGGTCAAGGTCCTCCGGCACCTCGAAGAAGAGGAATCCCGTCACGGACCCACCCCGATCGAGAACAACCCTGGAGTACGACACCCCCCGGCTGGTCGGCCCGGGAGACGCGAGCGGGCGATAGGTCTCCCCGGAGTAATAGAGGGTGAAAGCACTCTCCAAAGGGGTCTGGAGACGGGT
Organism: Methanoculleus sp.; assembly: GCA_023230425.1. Taxonomy (GTDB): domain Archaea; phylum Halobacteriota; class Methanomicrobia; order Methanomicrobiales; family Methanoculleaceae; genus Methanoculleus. Next base: position 1,675 of record JALNXI010000259.1, read on the forward strand.
GTTGATGCCGTCTCCCTTATGGCCGAGATGGGTCACGCGAAGAACGACCAGAAGGTAGAACTTCCCGGACTCTGCAGTGTACTGCACCGGTTTCGTGCCGGTGGTCTGGAGCGTGTGCGACCACGTTATCGGGCCGGCGATCAGCGAGGCGGAGTTCTCCCCGCGTGCATCGTCGTAACAGAACCGCTCACCCGACTGCAGGGCATCGGGGAACGCAGGAAGAGACTCCGCGGCAATCGATACCGGCACGGCGTCCGGACTGTCTGCAGGAGGACGATTGCAGTCCTGGAGGGCATCGGCAAGGTGTTCGGTCCCGAGAGCAAGGCGGCCCAGTGCATCATCCGTCACGCTCCGGTTCATGGGGATGCCCTCACCGAGCAGTGTGCCGGCTGCGGCGAACTCATCGAGCGCAGCGATAAAAGACGAGTGTGCGGACAGATTTTCGGGAGAAACTTCGAGGACGGCAACGTCGGCACGGAGACTCCCCACAAGAGAACACATCCCGGCTGCCTGGCTACGAAGCGCCGCGTCGTCACTTGCAGAGAGAGCATGTATCTGCTCTACGGAGAGTTCGAGAAGCGGGATGCTGGCCCCGGCGATCAGCGACTCCAGCCTCTCGTCGTCGCTTACCGGTTCGAAGAGGAGAGCCGTCCCGTTTCCGGGCTCCGTCACAAGGGAGGATGCGTTTTCGGGAACATCACCCTCCTCTGCCGGCAGAGAAGGAAAAACCATCGCACATGCTATGGGGAAGAGGAGAAAGGCGGACAGGATCGTCACGATACAGCCGGCCGCGAGCAGTGCCGCCGCATGAGGCTTCCTCAATGCCACAGATTAGAATATCGCGCGCGGAACAGATATTCGTTGCGATAGCGATATGGCGCACTGGCTCCCCGGCCGGGCCGGGGGCGTAGCGGAAGAGGCGCACCACCGGGGAGAACCGGTGCAGGAAGCCGGTTACAGTGTCTTTCCAAGCGCCCAGACCGGCGACGCGTCGCTGCCGAGGTTCACCCGGACGGAACACTCGTCGAGCGAGAGCGTCGCCGGAACATCAAAGACGATGTATCCTGTCTTCACCCCGTATCGGTTCAACGTTGCCGCAGCGTACGGTTCGCCAAGCGATGTCCTGGATGCCAGTTTTACCGGGGCATAGGTCGTCTCACGGTAATAGAGGGTAAAACTGCCCAGATCCGGGGTCCGTATGGAGTATACCCTGTTCTCCCCTTTATGACCCAGGTTCGTAGCTTTCACTTTGACGAGCAGGAACGTCCTCCCGGGTTCTGCTACAACCGCCTCGCTGCTCCCGTCAAGGAGGTAATACGTACTGGTACTACTCGCCGATTCCAGCATCAGGGAGATGTCGTTCGCACGGTTCCGGTCTTCATAGACGTATCGCTGCAAGAGCACCAGTTCTTCTCCGGGAGTGGAACCGGTGTAGGACCGGGGCAGGGAGAAACTGACCGCTACGATCTCCTCGGGCACCTCCAGCACCGGGCGCTGCAGGTCTTCGAACGCCTCACGAAGATAGTTCGACCCCTGCCGGTTCGCTTCGAGGGCAGTATCCACCGTTGTCCTGTTGATGAGGTTGTTCTTCTGCAACGTCTCGCCGACTGTTGCATACGACTCGAGAGCGAGAGTGAACGAGGTTTTCAGATCTTCCCGGTCGCTTGAGACCTCCAACCGCGCTGAGTCCGTGAGAAGACCTGTCGCGAGCGTCCGGAGCGCTGCCGCACTCTCCCTTGCCGGCGTCTCGTCCCAGGCGTAGAGGGCGTAGGTGTTCTGCACGGAGAGCAGCATGAGCGATGCGCTGTTCTCTTCGACCAGATCGGCCAGTTCGTCGTCATCGTAGTCCAAGACGACCTCCGTGACGTTCTCACCCTGCCCGGCGGTCTCGTTTCCGCCTGGGATTGCCGGTTCGCCCGCCGTCACCGGCAGGGACCCGGCGGTGAGATTCAGCAGGTGACCCCTGTGGAGCCGCTCCTCAACCCCGGTGAGG
>JALNXI010000260.1 GCA_023230425.1 Methanoculleus sp.
CGGCAAGGGCAAGTTCACGGTCTATACCGAACGCGGTGCCGTCAGCCAGATGCCGCTCAAGCTGATCCACAAGTACGTGCAGCCCGGATGCAACGTCTGCCTGGACTACGTCGCGAACCTCGCCGATATCTCCAGCGGCTCCGTGGGCAGCCCCGACGGCTGGAGTACGGTCTTCGTGCGGAGCACCAAGGGGAACGCCGTCTGGGACGCCGCTATGGCCGCCGGCTGCTTCGAGACGAAGCCGATGGACCAGGTCAAACCCGGCCTCGACCTCGTGAAGAAACTCGCGACCGAGAAGATCACGAAGAACCAGAAGAATGTGGATGCGCGCAAGACGGTCGGACTCAAGGCTGACGGAACCCCGAAGGGTCTCCGGAATCCCTACGAATCCCCCTGAAACTCTCTTTTTTCAGCCCGCTGCGACAGAACCGGACGACTCTTATCCGCATCGCGCCCCCCAAGCAGACGGAGATGCCGCTGCTCATACCCGGGCCGGTCAGTACCGGGACCACGCACAAAACAGCCGGGCGCGCAGGCCCGGAGCGATACCTCCAGAATTTCGGAAAAATCGGGGATGGGGGCTGATACCATGAACACCGGGCTCATGGCAATCCTCCGGCACTATCTGCTCATACCGGTGGGAGATGGCAGTGGCTCTCCATCGTAGTATGGTTTTGGCAGCGAGCGCCGTGCGCGGTATTCGTATTCAGTCCCGGAACAGTACCTGGTAGGTCGCCGATTGCGCTCCAAAAAAGGTCCTGCAAAACTCCGCTGCCTTCGAAGGCTCGTATTCCTTGCAGCTGAAGATATCGAGGTAGGCGGCGTTGGTCTCGTTCGCGAAGTGACCGGAGACCAGTGATGTCTCGATGAGCTGGGTCATGGAGAACCCTGCGACCCTCTCGTTGGGTCCGAAGTGGATGATCTGCGGTTCACCGAACCTGTGCATGTCAATCAGGTCGCACAGCTCGATGATGAACCTGTGAATCTTCTCCGGATCCCTGATCGATGCCGGGTCGCAACCCTTCAGGTCCACGCTTGTATACAGGCCCCAGCTCCCGCGTTGTCTGAACTGTGTGACGATCTCTGCGTCGCTTATCATATCTGCCATAACGTTGTTTGCCACAGCGTTGTTAGTCATTACTTTGCTTGCCATGATATCACCTTCGAGAGGATCTGTGATCGATCTGATCTCAGTAATTTTGATAGTTCAGATTTTAAACTTATCCATTATACTAATGATAAATAACCGTTATTTCCCCGTTACATCGGAGCAATCCAAGCGTATCGGAAATTCTACGCCGTATTTTCGCCATATTCCCAAATCGGTGACTTTACATCGTTTATCCACCCAGAGGTATGCAGATAATATATTATAATCACACTACGTGTGATTTTCATCAGGTACACGATTTTTCCGGCGGGCCCTGCTCCGGGGGTCCGTGGGCAAACGGTGCTGTAAAAAATAGTTCTTTTTCAGGTATGGTTTCCTGATATCTTTTTTGGAATGAAAAACCATTAAGTCAGGATTTTAAAATTTTACTCCCGCACCAGTCAGTATCCCGACCGAAAGGCAGCCGGGCGATGACTACGGGACCACCCTGCCGGGTCCGGATACCGGGTATCGCCAACCCCCAGCCGCGCACCCCCGGCTCCCCATCATGCACCCCGCTGGGGGTTGCCGGCGGGACCTGCCGCACGCCTGCGCCTTCACCGGACCTCCGGGGGACGCTGGTGCGCGCGCCGGACGTGCGCATGGAGATCTTCGAAACTGGCGTACTGTCTGCCGCAGATCGGGCAGATGAACTCACCCATCTCCATGGGGAGATCAGGAACCCTCCTATTCTCCAGAGGTTCACCCATGCTCATCCCTCCCCGCTGCGATCTCCGCAAGCGTCCGCCCGGAGACAACCGACCGGGTTTCCGTTGCCACCAGGTCCCTTCCTGGCGCCGCCTCCGCGTCGTCCTTCTTCACGAGGAGCCAGGCCTCATCCCTGGCCCGGAAACGGGTGAGGGCATACCCGCCCCGGACCTTCTCCCCCTCGAGCCAGATCGATACGTGACCCCAGCCGAGCGCCTCGGTGACCGCGACCTCCTGCCCGCCCTTCCGCGTGAGGTTCCGGTAGGTTCCCCGGTCCCAGACCATGACCGTCCCGGCACCGTAACTTCCCTCCGGGATGATGCCCTCGAAGTCGGCGTAGCCGAGGGGGTGATCTTCCGTGGGGACGGCGAGGCGTTTCTCCTTCGGGTCCGTGGACGGCCCCTTCGGGACAGCCCAGGACTTCAGCACGCCGTCGGCTTCGAGGCGGAAGTCGTAGTGGAGCGTGGTCGCGTCGTGTTTCTGGATGACGAAGATGGGGCGATCTCTCGCATCCGCTCTCTCTCCCGGCGGCTCCGGCGTCCGTGCGAAGTCCCGCCTCCCCCGGTAATCGTCGAGCGTATCCATGCATCAACTCCGGCGGTGCCGGAGATAAGGGTTGTCCCGGTCTACACCTTCCGCCCGGACGTGGGAACAATCCTGACGTTCATCTTCTCCGAACCGATGATCAGGATACCCTCTCCCGGCTGGAAATTGAGGAGGTCCTTCTCGCTCACCTCGAAGAACTTGGCGTTCTCCTGGGCCTGCTTCTTGTTCTCGGCCCGCATGCAGAACTTCACGGCGATGTTTGCCAGGATCTCCTCGTTGAAGTGGGCGATCAGCTGCGACGCGAGGATCAGCGAGACCCCGAACTTCCGCATCTCGGTGGCGTATTTGTTCAGCACCGCCTTGATCGCCGTCTTCGAGCTACTCTTCTGGCTCACCAGGAGTTTCGCCTCGTCGACGATCACGAAGAGCCGGAACTTCTCCCGCTCGTCCCCCGCCCCGCGCGGGATCTCGCCCGTCGCCTGGAGGGTGTAGTAGATGCGCCGGAGGAAGAGGTCTGCAAAGAGGTAGCGCAGGTTCTCCGGGAGGGCGTTTAGGTTGATGTGGGTGATCCCGCCGGAGAGGATCGTGGGGAGGGAGATCTTCTCCTCCCCCGAGAAGAGTTTGTAGTCGAAGATATCCTCGAGGTAGGCCGGGATCGCCTCGTCCTCGCAGGACATGATCTCACTCTCGATGTCGTCGAAGTCGAGCACTCGCGTCCAGGTCCCGGTGTTTCCCGTGATCCCCGACATCCGGTAGCAGTCTTTTATAATGTTCTTGATCTTCCTTCGCTGCTGGATGCCGAGCGTCGGGAAGTTAATGGAGATGGCATCGACGAAGTCCGAGGTGGCCCGGAGCGGGGTGATCTCGTCGATCGCAGGGTCGAGTTCCAGGGGGTTGAAGTAGTACTCCCCGCCCTCGCGGATCTTATAGGACCGGATATTCCCCGTGCTCGCGGCCATGTCCCCGTGGAAGTCGATCAGGACGACCGGCATCGCCTGTGCCGCGAGTTCCGCGGCGATGCACCGGATCGTCTCGGTCTTCCCGGCACCTGAGCCGCCGAGGATGATCATGTGGCCGTTGTTGAGCCGCCCCGGTGACCAGTTGACCCGGTGCCCGCCCTGGGCGTGGCCGAGGAAGATGTCGAGCCCGCCGGGGCGGGGTGGCTCCGCCACCGGTTCCGGGGCCGGGCGGGGTGCGACGATCCGGCGGGGAGCGGGCGGCGGCGGCGGCGCGAGCGGCTCCTCC
>JALNXI010000261.1 GCA_023230425.1 Methanoculleus sp.
TCTCTCGGCAACGATGGGGAGCGTTCCCGGCGGATGAAATGGTCTGGAACTCATGCCACTGCTTCTATGATTAATATCCCTTATCAAATAATTGTACCGGAGTCTTCTCCTCGCGGGTTTCACCCCAGGTTCTTCGTGCAGGCCGGCACCCAGGTGGGGAAGCCCTTCGGCCGTCTCCCCGGCAGAGGGGTTCCGCCCGGCCGTCGCAACGATGGCGAGGTGGGTGCCACCCGTGAACTACCCCGCGCTCATCGGTGCTGAGATCTCCGGGGATCGTTTCCCTCCGCATTGAGAGCGGGTTCACAAGTTCGATGACGCACTCCATATTTATGCTGCCATATCAGCCCGCTTCTAATATCAAGATGCGCCGTGTGGAGCGTGAAAGTGAACCCGCATTAATAGATCTTCCGGGTCTCCCGAATCTCCTTCTTGTCGCGGAAGTGGAACAGAGAGGCGTTCTCATTAATCTGCCCCGCTTTAGCGTATTCCTCCATAGAGGCATACCTTAACGGGGGAACGGACCTATCCGCAACAGGGTAGTATCTTCAATTTCCGATACGCTTCAAAAATAGAGTCAGGGTATCATCCCCGGCGTTCAGGCGTCAATCCGTTCGAGTTCCGGGGGGGCGCCCGCGGACCAGATGCTGTACTGGGCATTCGGCACCCACCGGCAGGCTTCGCCGTCGGCTTCCACCGACCAGAAGGTGTAATGCGCGGTCAACCGGTCACCGGCACCGTTCAGTTCCACCGACCCGAACAGAGGCCCGCCAGCCTCCCCTGCAGTTCCCTCAAGGGCGATCTTCAACTTCGAGATCTCCGTGGTGTCGGTCTGCGTCCGGGTCATGGCGACGGTCCAGAGAGCATCGTAGGACACGAGGCTGTAGCCGTCAGGCTGCCGTCCGAGAATATCCCGGATCTTCTGGATGGTAGCCGCACCCGACGCAGCGCGGTCCTGCCGCCCGAACTCCGGGCCGGTAAATCTCGTCTGCGCCGCAAACCGGGCGGCATCTCCTGTCACGAGGGAATCGAGGAGGACGTTGCCGTCGCACCCGTACCACCGGACCTTCGTGAGGTTCTGGGTCTTCGCAGCAGCCTCCATGATCGCCGCTGCCTCGTCGAGGCTGATCAGGTAGACGCCGACCTTTTCCTTTCCGTGCGTAGCGATCGCCCGGCCGACCTGCACATCAAGATCCGCCACCATCCCGGCATAGTCCCCCTCGCCCGGCGCATACCGGACCCCGTCGAGGACCGTGCCGTTGCCCCGCTTGAACGACGCCATGGCGAGTTTCTCCAGTTCATCGCCCCAGACGTCGCCGCGCCATGCCGGCACGATCGCGCTCGTCCCTTCCTCTTTCAGGTAGTATGCCATCGCATCGGCCTGATAGGTGTCCGGCGGCACGAACCGGTAGACGTTGTCGCCCGCAATCGCAAGCGACGGCGCCGTGCTCATGGTGCTGATGAGGACGATCCCGTGCTCGTCGGCGTAGGCCCGGGTCGCGTTCAGTTCAGCGCTGGAACCGGGTCCGATGACGATCCTGACCCCCTGTTCGTCGAGCACCTGGAGTTTCTCAAGCGCAACAGCGGGATCGGTCTCGGTATCCTCGGCGATCACCCCGACACGGTAATCCGAGTCGATCGCCGTAAAGTAGTCGTTGATATCCCCGGCGGCCACCTCGAGGGCGACTTTGCTCGCCTCTCCACCTTCCGCATAGTCGCCGGTGAGCGGCAGGAGGGCACCGACGAAGATTCCCTGTACTGCCTCGCCCTGCTGTGGGGAAGAAGTCTGTGTTCCGGTGCACCCGCAAACGAAGACGACCGCTGCGAGGATGATAAGCACGAATGCTGATGAGACCATTCTCATACAATTTACTTCACGATAACGGGAATAACCGTTTCGTTTCTGCATCAGGACGATTACAGGAGATTAGCAGGAATCAACCCGCCATCAGGCCTCTCCTTCCGGGCAGGAGCGCTGGAGGTGTTATTCTGCCAAAAAAGCGTTCCGATATGCCTGCTCAGACTGGGAGGCAAACGGTATCGTGGACTGTAACCGGGACAGTTCAGGTCAGTGAAAACAGGTGATATCCAGCCGGGACCGGCCGGGAGGGCGACTGGCCGAAGGTGCGAAGCCTCACAGCTCCTCCTTGTCTCCCTTACTGATCATGTCCCGCGACTTCCTCTGCATCTCCATGCCGATATCGGTATCGATGCTTTTTACCGCCTCCTCTGCGGTCCGGATCACGTCCCGGCCCGGGATCTCCCCGAGAATATCCTCGGAAGGCAGTTCCGTGCCTTCGGGTACCTCCGGGGCCTCGGTCGGGGCGCCGAGGTACTCGGCGGCCTGCTTGATGATGCTCGAGAGCTCGAACGGGAAGATGATCTTCGTTGCCTGGCCGTCGGCCATCCTCTTTAAGGCGTCGAGCGAGAGGACCGTGATCGCCCGCCGGTCAAGCGGCCGGGCGCCGACCGAGAGGATGCGCAGGCCCTGTGCCTCGCCCTGTGCCTGCAGGATCCTGGATAACCGTTCACCCTCAGCTCGCAGGATCTTGCTCTGCCGCTCGCCTTCGGCCTCCAGGATGATGCTCTGGCGATTCCCCTCCGCATTGAGGATCGCCGCCCGCTTCTCACCGTCTGCCCGGAGGATCGCGGCACGCCGCTCCCGCTCCGCCGCGGTCTGTTCGGTCATCGCCTGCTTGACCGCACCGACCGGGTCGACCTCCTTGATCTCCACCCGCTCGACCTTCACGCCCCAGGCATCAGTCTCACGGTCCAGGATATCCCTGAGGCGGGCGTTGATGATGTCCCGGTTGTAGAGGACCTCGTCGAGCTCCATATCGCCGATGATCCCCCGGAGACTCGTCTGCGCCAGCGCCAGCGTCGCCGTCCGGTAGTTCATCACCTCGAAGTAAGCCTTCTCGGGGTCGATCACCCGGACATAGACAATCGCGTCCACGTTCGTCGGGGAGTTGTCCTTCGTGATCACCTCCTGCCGCGGGACGTCCATCACCTCTGTGCGGAGGTCGAGTTTCTTGACGACCGTGATCAACGGGACCACCCACCTAAAGCCGGGGTTCATCCTCCCGATGTACTGTCCGAGACGTATCTGGAGTCCCTGCTCGTAGGGCTGCACGATCACCACGCCACGGGCGAATATGATGACGATGACGATGATGAGAAAGACCGTAATCAAGCCGGTCCACGGAATCTGTCCATTAAGAAGCATCTCACAAAACCTCCTTCACGACGACGTGCACCCCTTCGGAACGCACGACGACAATCCTTCTCCCGGCCGGGATTACCCCGGACTCGGAACGCGCGCTCCACTCCATGCTCCCGAGCCGCACCTTCCCCGCGAGTGTCTCCGGATCGATCGGCATGATCACCGTCCCCTCGAGGCCGATGAGCGAGTCCCGGGAGAGGGTCGTTGGCGGCCCCCTTCCCGGCGTGAGACGGCCATAGAGCCAGACAGTGATGGAGGCCGCAACGATAGCCGCCAGAACACCGACGATGAGACCGGTGGGAGAACTGAGAATATCGACGCCGAGGAGGAGGAGAACCCCGAGGATGATCAGGACTGTCGCAGGGACAGCGATGAAGAACCCGGGCTGGTAGACCTCCACCA
>JALNXI010000262.1 GCA_023230425.1 Methanoculleus sp.
TCGGCCTTCGTGACGTATTTCATCAGGTACGGTAGGTCGGCCCCGAAGACGAAAAGCGTTCGCTACTGCGTCCTCCGGCGGCACATCCGGGATGGAGCAGGATGGGGGGAGGAACGGAGGCAGGGTATGCCCACCCCCGTCATATTGAGATGCTCCCTTGCGGCTCCGGCCCGGTTGAGTATGCACCGGGCGAATGCCCACCGGGGAGGCGAGCATAAACGTTGCGGTTGGGCGTGTCCTTATCTTCTTTTACGCCCAACAGGGACCCAAGGAGAATGGAAGCGTTACAACGCCCGGTCATCCTGATCCTCGGCGCGGGGGCGGTCGGCCTCTCGCTCGCCGGAAAACTTCGTAGGGTGGCAAGGGTCTATGCGGCCTGTCGACCGGTGCATGCCGGCGCGATCCGGGAGCGGGGCCTCGTGATGGAGGGTGTCTGGGGAGACGGCACCGCCGATACCATCGCCTGTGTCGCGAGTCCGGAGGAGGTCCCCCCCGTGATCGATTTCGTCATCATCACCGCGAAAGGCACCGATACCCGGGCCATCTGCGAGGAGTACGCCGGGGTGATCCGGGACCGGCCGGTGGCAAGCCTCCAGAATGGTATCGGGAACGAGGAGGTCATCGCCGGCTACACCGACACCGTCATCGGCGGGACCGTGACGACGAATTTCTCGGTCGTGGCCCCGGGCCACGTCCGGGTCTTAAGCGAGAGCGCCCCGATGCACCTCGGGGTCTGGTCCGGCAACGGCGCCGGGGCCCTTGACCTTCTGATCGGCGTCATTCGATCCGCCGGCATCCCGGTAGAGGCAGACGCCGACATCCGCTCCGGGAAGTGGACCAAGGCACTCCTCAACATCGCGGTGAACCCGATCTGCGCCCTCCTCAGGGCTCCGGTCAGGGTCGCCGCCGACGGAAACGTCCGGGAGACCGTCATCGGGCTCATCAACGAGACGTTCGCCGTCGCGGACGCCGAAGGGGTGCAACTCCCCTGGGCGACCGTCGACGACTACCTCGCCCACCTCTTTTCGGTGCAGGTGCCCGACTTCGCCGAGGTCTATCCCTCCATGTACTACGACCTCCGGCAGGGCCGCCGGACGGAGATCGACCTCCTCAACGGATATATCGCACGCCTCGGGGAGCGCCACGGCATCGAGACGCCGCACAACCGGTGCATCGCCGGCCTCGTCCGTTACGCGGAGGCGCACCCCGCGTCACCGTGACGGCCGCGCCTCACCCCCTGCCAATCTTCGCGGCGAGCAGTCGGGCCGACTCTTTTGCCTTCGCTTCGGTCCTCCAGAGCCCGGTCCTGCCGATGGGGGTTCCTTCCCGGTCGTAGAGCTGTACGTAGTAGCCGCCGTCCTGGCGGGCGAACCGGACCTCGCCGACGATGTCGGGGCCGTACTCCTGCATGCCCTGATCTTGTCGGCGCGAAGGATATGATAGTTCCGCGTCCCCGGGCCCGGTTCTGCTGGCTGTATATAGGAGGAGTGCTCTACCTCCCGTCCGGAGTGATGGTGATGATCCTTATCGTATACTACTCGTGGCAGGGACATACGGAGAAGGTGGCGACGGCGCTCGCGGAGCGGATCGGTGGCAGGCTTGAGAGGAGTCAACTACCCCGCCCTGAAGGACGGGGCTTGAGACTCTATCTTGTCGATAGTTCTCGTCTGGGTGGCTGACTGCACCCCTGCACCTCCAAGGTATACCTGTGGGTGCGTGCTCTGGCCTCGATGTTCCGAGCACCGATAAGATCGGCATGGATCGAATATCCGCAGCATTCGCAGACAAACGACTTCCTGTGCCTGTTGTTCTTGCTGATGTGGTTGCATCGAGGGCAGGTCTGCGAGGTATAAGCCGGGTCGACATAGACCGTCGATATGCCCCTCTCCCGTGCCTTGTACTCGATAAATGACTGGAGTTCAAAGAACGCCCAGGAATGATGGGCGTACCTCTGTTTCTTCGAGGTCGCTGTCCGGTCTCTGATCCCGGTAAGATCCTCCAGCCCGATCACATCAACCTTGTTCTGGACAGCGAATTCAACGGTCTCCTTGGAGATGCGGTGGTTCAGATCAGTCATCAGCCGTCTCTCCCGGCCGGAGAGATGTTTCAGCATCCTCTTTGCCGACCGGGTGCCCTTCGACTGCAACCGTTTCCGCATGGTCGAATAGATGTTTCGAAGATCCTTGGCTTTCCCGCCACAGAAGAACCGACACTTCTTGTCGGTTGTCGAGGCAACCGCAAGGAAGTTCTGGCCGACATCAACTCCCATGAAGGTCGAAGCTTTCGTGACCTCACGAGTCTCCACCTCTCTCTCACAACAGAGGTGGAAGTAGTACGTCCCATCCTGATGTTTCACCAGTTTCGACGCCCCAAGTTTCCACGATCCGTCGAGATACTGCTCCATGTGCGGGTACCGAAAGAACCGATACTTCCTTCTTCCTTCGAGGGTCGTAAGACCCATCTCGTCCCCATCGAGGGAAAAGTCCCGCCCGAAGGAGAAGGTCATGGAGGTGGGAGCGTATGCGATCTGCTGCCACTCGGTCTTCTTTGCTTTGATCTGTTCCTGGAGTGTTCGGTAGGTTCCCGTGACCTGCCTGACAACATTGCAGGACATCTGAGACTTCAGACCGATCTGTTCCCGGAGGGCAGGATAGACGATCTTCTGGAGGGCGGCAGAACCCCTGGGTTTTCCAAGTTTATACACGACCGCAGAGACGTAATTCATCCCCTCGGTGTAGGTCTGTACCGTCCGATCAAGGAGATCGGGGTCAGGACAGTCCATCTTGAGGATGATCGTCTTTGTGGTGAGCACAGATACGGATTTCACTCAATAGAATAAGTATATTTGTGTGTGAACCGCAATTCCTCCCCGGCCTGAAGATCGGGGACTCCTTGCGGAGTTAGTTGAACCGGCCCCGGGACCGGGCGTGGTCAGGGGAGGTGTGATGGCGGCGTTCGGGATGCGGGCAGCCATTCGCCCGGCACAGACGGATCTCGCCGGTGTCGACTTCCTGGTCGTCGCAACCCCCGTCTGGTCGCGGAAGGTCCCGCCCTACATCAACGAGTACCTTGCCCTGGTCTCGAACGCCCGGGGAAAACCGTTCTCGGTCCTCGTGGAGATGCGGGGGTCCGGGGCGGAGAAGGCCGTCGCGGTCGTGAGGAAGAGCCTCGAAGCAAAGGGGATGCGGTTCGTCTCGTCCGCCTCCACGCTGGAGAGCGAGGTCGATGCCGGACAGTTCGGCCCGGCGATCGAGGAGTTCGCCCGGACGATCGTGGAGATTGCTGCTCCGATCGCGTAGGCGGCGCCCACCTCCACCCCTTCAGAGTGTCAGCGGTATCCCGAGGAGGTGGAGCACCACCGTGATCAGGACGCCGAAGATCCCGCCGATAGCGCAGATCAGGACGGTGATAATGTTGATCGGTATGTCGGGCCGGCCGACGAGGCTCATCAGGTCGAGGAGGTTGATGAGCCAGAGCAGGATCACGCCCACGATGGCGTTGATGATGAGGCCCGTCACGCTCTTGACGACCTTGTAGAGGACGAACGCGATGACGACCACCAGGATCAGAGCGAGGAGCCCTGTGAGTAAGCTCATACCGCCCATTTGGCGCGGCTGAT